>NZ_JAKFCQ010000083.1:0-2883 GCF_036676585.1 Robertmurraya sp. | reverse complement strand
TTTCTTCACAAGAGATGGTACAGGAAGGATTTACCGGAACCTTCAATCAATTAGCCGAATACCTAAAGATATAAACCGTTTGATATAGCCGCAGCTATAAAACACCTACCAACGGTGTTTTTTTGTTATTTATAACTATCTGCTGCCCGTTAGCTGAACAAAATTCAATTATTATCCAGTTCGGATAATCGCCTATACAAAGCTGACCTTGTGACATTCGTTATTTCACAAATTTGCTTTACAGTCATTTTGCCTTCTTGATAAAGCTTTACTGCATAGTGAATCCCGGCATGTTTTTGGTGATACTTCTTGACTCTTCCACGGTATTTCCCTTCCTTCTTGGCAAGATTAATTCCCTCACGTTGACGCATTCGAATGAGATCATGCTCCAATTGGTTTACTCCACCCATCACGATCATAAGGAATTGACTGTAAGGATTTTCTTCAACAAGCTGTTCTATAGCTGATTTATTCGTTTCCAAAAGAAGTCATTTTAATTCAAAGATGTTTGATAAACACTAGGAGGAAGGAGCCTAGTCAAGAGATATGGATGAGGATATGATTGGGATAATGAAACTTGGTAATATTCCTAGGGAAAATAGCTGAAATGATGCATTTCCTGTTTATTACAGTAGCGAAAGAGCAGTATGTTGAACCAGGTTCTTCTCTATGGAAACCATTTGGTACGGGGCATATCAGGGTGAACCTCTGCTCGTTCGCCAATCATGGTCTAATTCTTCTTTTTAAGGCTTGATAACGGTAACCATTTTTGGGAGAGAATAAAAATCCCCCTATGCTTTTCTTCCATCTCTCCTTTACTCCTTCATAAAAGAGAAAAATAATGGAGAATGCAGTCAAAGCTAAATTGATAAGATAAAATTCGCGTCCGTAAAAATCAGGATTCCAGTAAGATATCGGACCTCGTAAAGTCCAATTGCTCACCGGAAAAAGAAATGAAACAGCATCTGTCACATGAGTGAATACATCGACTATCAAATGACCGCACCATCCCAATAAAAAAGCTTTTGAAGCTCCTAGCTTCCCTCCTTTAGTCCAAATCAGTGTAAAGTATGCAATGCCCCATAAAAATAGGGAGTGTGTGATCATTCTTACAGTTGCCACATACGGATCAGCGAAAACTTTGCCAAACAGAAGATTGATCCGACGAAACGACTGGTCAGATAATACATCAGGAGAGTAACCGGATATCACCAGTTTGATTAACTCAAATATGAGCTGTGGGTTAAGGACAGCTTCTTTTATTCCCATATAAGCAAAAGCGAAAAAGTATATCAAGTCCGGAGATACTGAACCTATGACAAACCACTTTACATATGGTTTCTTTTTACGGGTGAAAAAATAGGTCCAGAAAGCATGGTCAAATGATGTCAAATTCCATGTCACACCCTTATTTTATAAACCAATTTAACTTGCTTAACTTGATCAAAACATCATCTGAATTAAGCTTTACCGAGCTGGATAATCGGCATGTATCCCTTATTTTGGTTTCATTGTCTATCTTTCAATGGAATGTTCGGATGGAGGCTCCGATTCCAAGAAAAAAGCAGGAATTATTCGATTTACTTCCGGCTCCTTATGAGTATAGATAAACTGCTTCATTAAATCATTTAATTCAAAAGCGGCCTTCGTGGGAATTTGATGCTTGACATTTTCGATCCATTTCAATTCATTGTTAGGCAACTTGGCATGCATCAATTTGGCATAACGATAAAATCCTTTGTCTTTTTGTCCATAGATTAATAAAACGGGAGTTTCAATTTTTCCTAATTGATTTGTACAATTATAGGACAAGCTATATCGATAATATTCTTCAATATTTTGAGTATTTCCCTTTTGCTCTTCCCTAACCATTTTCCAAAATGAGGACTTGGTATTGGTATTCGTCCATGATGTAGACAAAGCTAGTGCTAACAGAGCTTTGGATTTGGCAAGTGTGATCCCTAATACAATCTTATTTTTCAAAAACCAATCGCTGACTTCAGACATCCCACTAATCACGATCCCACCCCATGCTCGATCAGCCTGAGACAGTAAAAATTCAAGAACGATGGATCCTCCTGTAGAATAGCCGCAAATAAATGCTTTTTGAATTTCCAAATGATTTAATAATTGCTTCATATCCTCCACAATCAAAGGATAAGTCAATGGCTGTTTCGAAAATGCACTTCTTCCATGCCCTCGTATATCAAAGGTAATGACCTGAAAATATTTTGATAATTCTTCCACTTGGTACTTGAAATTGAAATGAGTAAGTACTGGGGGATGGATAAAGAGGATGGGTGTCCCTTGACCTTGAACCGTAAAATATAGTCTGCAACCGTTCACCATGATGAAGGCCATATCCGATCACCTCAGTCTCAAAAGAGTTCAAAAGCTACGTTAATCATGAATGGATTAACGTTCATTATGTTCTTGCTTTAGATTCTTGTATAGAAACATTGTTATCATTCCCTAGTTCTTTGTTAGTATCCAAATGAGTTAAAACATTCTGCGCCTCCACCATTTTCATATCCTGTCGATTCCTTAGAATCCCGAGTAAGTCAAATTGAAAAACAGGAACCACAGTATAATGGTTTTTAAAACAATGAAAAGCCCCCATTTTTCCAGAGGCCACTGAAAAAGTAGTCCTTTTCGAAAAATGAGCTTTTTTAGGGGGGACAAAAATGTCTCCCTGTACGACAAACGAGCCTTAGAAGCGATTCTATAGGCTCATTTTTCTTTAATCATTTTTCATTTTTAAAAAAGTGGACTTTTTCAGCGGCCTCTTTTTCCAGGGGGTCTTTTCTACTATTTTAAATGTTGTATAAATGAATAATAATAAAAATTGCTTTATCTTAACCTTTCTTCGAGCCGTTCAATAAT
>NZ_JAKFCQ010000082.1:0-8515 GCF_036676585.1 Robertmurraya sp. | reverse complement strand
CCTATCTGTAATTCATGAGTAAACAAATATTAAAGGTATTAATTTGCGTTCTTTTCAAATGATATTTGATTTAGATTAGATATTAGTTTATAATAATTATAGTTTAGAAGTCATTATAATATAAATCTAAAGGATAAGGTATATAGAACAGATATTGGAGGTTTTAATATGAAAGAAGAAGTAAGACTAGTGGCGTTAAGAGAGGTAACAAGAGAAGAGTTTCTAGACTTAGCCCAAAGTGGTGTTCGCGAACTATTTGACCTTGGACATTATAAAGTGTTTGATGGGTCGAAGGACAAAGAACAGAGTCACTTTGTCTACGACATGGGAACACACCGTTGTTTTTTAATAGATAAGGATACATGCTATGAGTTGGTAACAGCTTTCTATTGTGGTGGAGATAAACCAACGATCCTTAATAGTTTGAACGAAATTGCTGCGTCAATTAAATAAAAGAGTACTTGTTTGCAATAATTATAGTATGTTGAACAAGAAGGGAACCTCTTGAGGATTCCTTTTTGTTCAACATATTTTGAGTACCAATTTTATTGATCTTTATAAGCGGGTCGATAAAAAGCTACTGATTCCCGCATCTAGGTTTAAGAGGGTCCGCATTTATCGGTTGGGGGATCAGATTAAGCACCGAGCTGATAAATAGACGGAGAAATTACGCTTAATTGGTAATTATTATTAAAAAAGGATTAAATAGACAGAGAGATTCCGCCTATTGGCTCGAAAAATTCAATAATGGGAGATTTTTCTTTGCATAAGCGGAAAACCTCCCCTTATTCCCCCCGAAACAAGCTCCATTCTGCATCTAACCGAAAAAACTCCGCTTATTTGTGCTGGTTACTCGATTAAGGACAAGACATCTTATTTAAAAGTTAGTGAGTTTTTCTCAAAAATCCAAGAGAGCCTCATTTTGATGCATTACAGTGAACCGAATCACAAGTAAGTGAGGTAAAGAAACTCTCTAATAACGATGCCAATACGACTGTCATTTCGGCACTTATTTTAGGAAAAGCACTTCAAAAAAGAACCCTAACTGTTGTTCTTTCCCCTCTTTTCCATCAGCTCTGCCATTTGATTCGAATTTGGATTTTCTTCATTTTGTAATTTATCAATGATGTTACGATAATCCGTTTCATTTCGGTTTTGACTTAATTTATATGCAGCCTGTATTTCTCCCACCTTAATCTTAAATCCAACGATACCTTTCAGTTGACTTTCTAAGAGATCAGGAGAAAGTTTATCCCATAAAACAGGATTTTCACGGTGTTTTTCATATTTATGAAGCATGGTTGTTAATTCTTCTATCAATTCATCTTTCTCTAAAATGCTCGCTCTCCCATACATATGGACGGCTTGATAATTCCATGTTGGAACTGCTTCATGTCCATACCAAGAAGAAGAAATGTACGCGTGCGGTCCTTGAAACATCACAAGCACATCTTCACAGGTTTCAAATGTTCTCCACTGAGGATTTCCATAAGCCAAATGCCCAGTTATATAATAATCATCACCCTTTTTATTTATCCCTAAAGGCAAATGAGTCGCAATTGGTTTCCCTTGTTGTGTTGTGACAATTGTGCCAAAAGAGTTTTGTTGAACAAAATCCCAAATTTCATCAACATTTGTTACCTTAAAATATTTTGGAATATACATATGAATCCCCCTTTCAAAAAGTTATAAGAGTGTTTTGGTCATGATAAAGTCCATTTGCTCTTCATCACCCATATGAAAAGAGTGGACTCCTGTTTGAACAAACCCCATTTTTTTATAAAAAGCAATGGCATTCTCATTTTTTTCCCATACGCCTAGCCAGATTTCCTTTTTATGACGCTCCATCGCAATTTCCATAGCTTTATTTAGCAGATATTTTCCAAGGCCATGTTTTTGGAATTTGGTCTTTATATAAATCCTCTCGATTTCAAGTGCTTCCTCACCCATTTCTTCAGACTGAGCATCATTGCTATTGATCTTTAAATACCCAGCTACTTCATTATCAAAATACACAAAAAAGAATTCTGAAGAAATATTGGATAGTTCTTTTTCTAATTGATTTAAGTTAAATGCCCTTTCCAAATAAGCAATCATATTTTCAGGTGAATTCTGATCTTTAAATGTCTCATTGAAAGTTTCATAACTAATTTCTTGAAGTTGGTGTAAATCTTTAAGGTTACACTTTTTTATATTTATCGTCATTTAAATAACTCCTCTATCTAATCAATAATTTCTCTTGTTTCCCTTTTTTACATATTCCCAGTCTTTTTCTACATTTTTTCTTACTCTTTGAAGAAGATTGAAAATGGTTTCTACTTCATTTTCGGTAAACCCATCTAATGCCACAATATTGGAATAATTATTTTCTCTTTTTATGAAAGGAAAAACATTTTCCCCTTTCTTTGTTGCGAAGAGTTTTTTGATTTTTTTGTTATGTTGATCTTCTTTTTTTTCAATAAAGCCATTGATTTCCAGTTTTTTTATCGCACGAGCTGCTGATGTTCGGTCTACTTTTATCATTTCAGCTAACTTTTCTTGAATGATACCTGGGTTTTCACATATTCTCACAAGGTATAAATACTGCCCTTTTGTCAGGTCATATTCCTTAAATTCTATATTACTTATGGAATCTAATGCCCTTGCAATCATTCCAATTTCTCGAAGAATTTCCTTCATAATTACCTCCTTAGCATATATTTTTATTGCAAATACAACAAAAATGATTTATGTTAAATTTAACCTAATTTTATTGCGTTTGCAACAAAAAAACTTAAAAGGACTGATTCATATGAATGTAAAAAGAGTAACGAACGAAGAAGATTTAAAGGTAGCATTTGCTATTAGAAAAGAAGTATTTGTGAAGGAACAAGGCGTAGCACTAGAGGATGAATTTGATCAATTTGATACACTAAATGGACTTTGCGAACACATATTAGTCCATTACAATGAGCAACCAGTTGGAACGGGAAGGATAAGATTTATTGATGGAGTAGGAAAATTGGAAAGAATCTGCATCCTTGAACCCTACCGTAAATTTGGGCTAGGAAAAATCATTATAAAAGCGTTAGAAGAAATTGCGGAAGAACAGGAAGAGTCGCAGGTTAAATTACATGGGCAAACACAGGCGGAAGGTTTTTATAAAAAACTCGGGTTTCATACTTCATCACCTATCTTTATGGAAGATGGTATTCCACATATTCTAATGCTCAAACAACTGTCTAATAAATAGTAATAAAGAGGTCGAGTAAAGTGAAATATGTTTTTTATGTATTTGGAATTTTACTATTAACGTTAGGTATTTCATTCACTATACAATCAGACCTTGGAACTTCCCCTTTTGATGCACTTTTGGTAGGACTGTCCATACATGTGGGGCTTACTGTGGGAAGTTGGGAAGTAATAATAGCTTTACTATTGATAGGTTGTAATTCACTTTTAAAAAGGCAAAAACCAGAATTTTCAGGGTTGTTAACAGCATTTATAACGGGTATCGGTATTGATATGTGGCTTTTTTTATTACACCCTTTTGTAACACCTGAACTATGGTACAGCAAAGCCGTTTGTTTTGGAATTGGCTTAGTTATTATAGGATTAGGAACTGCAACATATTTACACACAAATTTTGCACCGATTCCCGTTGACCGATTAACCATAATCATAAAAGAAATAACTAGAACAAACATATTCTTTTCGAGAACAATCATTTACCTCGTATTCTTGATCATGGCAATAATCTTAAATGGACCTATTGGCATTGGAACTTTATTAACCGTTTGTTTAGGCGGGCTAATACTTAATTACTTCATGCCATTTACTGAAAAAGTACTAGACCGTATAGTAACACGCTCTAGTAAATCATCAAATTGTGATATAGAAAGATCCACTTGAGGAATCGAAACCCTTGTTTTAAATTTCAAAATAACTATTCGTTCACCAGTGAGCTGTTCCTTTTATACCTTTTATAGGCTAATGGTGTCATGCCTATCGTGTTTCGAAATTTATCAATAAAATAGCTTGTGCTGTTAAATCCAACCTGATAGGCAACATCTGTGACATTGGAATCCGATTGTTGCAATAAAATAAGACTTTTTTGGATTCGGTAATCGGTGACGTAATTCAAGGGGGTTTTCTTCAACATTCGTTTGAAATAGCGACAACATTCAGAACGGCTTAATTGACCAGCACGTGCAATGTCGTCTAAAAGGATTTTCTCTGCGTAATGTTGATGGACCCAATTGAGCATTTGCTTCATTCGTTGACTTTTTACGATTTCCGACTGTTCGAACTCTAATGGAACACCATTCATGATTAAATTCTTCCATATATTCGTTAGATGTACACTGATGTCGATTTCATAATACGGTGGATTTTCTTTTATCAACTGTCTGATTTTCATCATCGAGTCTAGAATCGTCCTCGCCCAAAGCTCCTTGGAATCTAGGAGTAAATAAGGGATATTCGTTGCTTGAATATAAGGATATACAAAGGTGGAATAAAGTTCTTGTGAGAGGACAAAACTTGGTAAAACATTTAAACAAATATAAACACAGCCAGAATCATTCATATCTTTTGCCATATGTAGGCAGCCACCATTTATAAATAGTCCTTCCCCTTCTCGAACAACAACAATTTCTTCATTAATTTGAAAAATGGCTTCTCCTTTTATTATCCGAACAAACTGAAATTCATCATGCCAATGAAGCGGGATATATCCATTGATATTTTGATTAATGGTCGTTTCGTAACATGCAAAGGGTAACACCACGGTTCGATGTTCTGTTAATTCTTTTAAACTATGGTCAACCATAAAATTTTTTATTTGCATGTTCCACCTCAATATTCTTATATTTTTCTATTCAATTTATATATTATTTCATGGTTTTCCTAGGTAAGATAGAACATATTATAGCACTATTTTTGTATTTAAAGGAGAAACCAAATGAGTAGAAAAAAAGGGATTTTTCTAGTGATGACAGGAGCGACATTTTGGGGGATTGGTGGAACCGTTGCAAAAAAGCTTTTTGAACAGTATGGAATCGATATCGATTGGCTGGTAACCACCCGATTGCTGATCGCCGGATTTTTACTATTAACCATACAATTTTTCGGAAAAGATCGTTCCCAAATCCTTGGGGTGTGGAAAACCAAAAGCAACGCCATTTCATTGATTATTTTTGGGTTACTTGGAATGCTTGCTGTTCAATACACCTATATGGCTTCCATTCAACATGGAAATGCTGCGGTTGCGACTCTTTTACAATATTTAGCACCTGTAATGATCATCGTTTACTTGATTTTGCGCCATCAAGCAGTTCTTACACGAAAAGATATGATCACCGTTTCGCTAGCTCTAGTCGGGAGCTTTTTCTTATTAACAAACGGCTCCATCTCTCAATTATCTGTGCCAACATTAGCAATCGTTTGGGGCGTTTTATCTGGAGTCGCACTTGCATTTTATACGTTATATGCCATTCCCTTACTAAAGCAATACGATTCCCTTGTTATTGTTGGTTGGGCGATGATCATCGGTGGTTTTGCATTAAGTTTTATCCATCCACCTTGGAAAATAGATTTGAACACGTTACCATTAGAAGCTTATCTATACCTCATCTTCGTGATCATTTTTGGAACGATGATCGCCTTTTGGTTTTATATTGAAAGTCTACAAAGTCTCTTACCAAAAGAATCCAGCCTTCTCGGAAGTATCGAACCACTAGCGGCAGTTTTAACCACCGTTTTCTGGTTAAAAGAACCCTTTGGAATGTTCCAATGGATAGGCACCACTTGTATTCTTTTCATGATTGTATTTTTGGCATTGAATAAAGCTTCTTCTTCAAAGGTTAGTTACTAAATATTAAAAGCCCCTTACCACAGAGTTAAGGGTTCTGTTTTTAGGTCCATAAGTATAAAATGATACATAAAATAGCGTGACTCACGCTATTTTTTTAAACAAAGGAATATTCAAGTTTTCTAGTTTAATTGGCATTTGAAAGGACAAGTCATTTTAAATGCCATTAAACCACTTAAGCTTAAAGAATCGGACTCGGTATTCAAAGGCATTTCCAATCAAGTCTTGTCCGAATCCTCCTCGATTCGGACTCTCGATTGCTAATTCCTTCAACTCCTGTCCGAATAACCCCTCCATTCGGACCCTCGAGTACAAATTCCAGTCAAGTCCTGTCCGAATAACCCCTCGATTCGGACTCTCGAGTGCAAAGTCCAGTCAAGTCCTGTCCAAATAACCCCTCGATTCGGACTCTCGAGTGCAAAGTCCTTCAACTCCTGTCCAAATAAACCCTGGATTCAGACTACCTAGTGCAAAGTCCTTCAACTCCTGTCCAAATGAACCCTGAATTCGGACTACCAATTGCAATTTCTTTCTAGTCCTGTCCGAATAACCTCTGGATTCGAACTACCAAGTGCAAATTCCTTCAGTTTTGTCCGAATAACCCTTGCAATCAGACAATCAACAGGCAATCAACCGAATGACTAGATGTCATTATCAGCGATTTTTTTATTAATCACTACCGGGTGCTTTTAATAATAGGGAGAAACCTTATCTTGATTATCAATTAACACATATAATATTAAAAATGCGTTCTAAAACTAAAAACAATTTACACGCCATTTTCTATGTCATTTAAATGTATTTCCCCTCTAAACGGAACCCTTTAATTCGCAGAGAGGGCTCTTATATCGCTAATCTGTCAATTTAAGGAGTTAAGTAACCTCGGTACTCTTCTGTCAAACCTTCAGGTAAATGATTAATATTTGAAGACTTCAATAGTAATAGATTCATTTTTGTCTATTCCTAACATACCCTTTATTTCTTTTGTAAGGTAAACAGCTGTTACAGAATATTATTCATCCCCATTAGCAACCTTATAATAATATTCTTTTCCTGAAAATACGCCTAATAATTTCAGTTCCCCTTATTTGAAGATCCGTTTCCTCCACGCCCGTTATCTCAACAAGGACTATTATTATTTAATCGTTATTAAAGTTGGATAAACATTTTCCCAATGGTGTTACTATTCCGTCCATACTTATAGTATTTTTCTCTTTACGATATTCTTCTAAGCCTTGTTCGCTTTTATTCATAGCCCACTGTTGAAGAGTATCACGTTCACCCATGTATGAATAAAAAGGTACACTAAATCCACATGACGTTTTTACCGTTTCAATCTCGGCATGGATTATTTGACGATATCCAGGAAGGATGTCAAAGTGCTTAGCCATGTCATTCCATTCTGGTGAGTCTGGTAATACAACCTTACCTTTTCCGTATAGACGTAAGATCATCGGGGGACCTTCAAAAGCTAAGAACATAAATGTCATTCTACCGTTATCTATTAAATGGGCACTTGTTTCATTTCCGCTACCAGTTAAATCTAAATAAGCGACCTCATTTGGAGAAAATATCCTTAGTACATCATGACCTTTAGGCGAAATGTTAACATGTCCGTCTGCTGATAGTGGTGCTGATCCAACGAAAAAAATCCGTTGTTTTCTTATAAATTCTTCATGTTGTGGAAGTATTGAAGAATAAACTTTTCCCATCATAAATTCCTCCTCGTCTCACCTATTGTAAAAGTAAAAAGCCTACCATCTCATACTGCCCTTTAAACATAGGGCACCAACTACGATTCTCATGTTTTTCCAATCTTCAACTTATATTTAGATATATATTCTATACAAAAAAAATTACCCTTCTTAAACATACTTCCTTTAGCTTAATAGTTTTCAGTAAAATCGTACTGCTCTACACAACCATTGGTTATTCTTTTGCTCCATAAAAAAACAGCTACCAATTGGCAACTGGATTTTATTTAAGGAAGTCAAACTTTTGTATAATAATAACTCCATCAATGAAATGCTTGTTATAGGTAAGCTTCTTTTGGGTCAGAAGAAAGCTCTTCTATGGTAAGAAAATCAAAATGCACAGATTGGTCCTTTCCTTGAGGACTGCATGCGAATAATCCAGCTGAAATTGTTGAATCACCAGGAATATCCAAGTGAGCTATGCGTATTTGCATCCATTCTTCCCCATCATAGGAAAAATCAACATAACAATTTTGAGCAATCCTAGATATTCGAAAGTATAGGTCAATCTCTTTAGACTCCATATATTGTGTGGACCAGTCAGAGTACCCTCGATTGGTAACTACAGCCCCCATTTTACTCAAAGTATTTGTTATATATTCTAAAGAAGTTTTAACCCATACATCCTTTGAAAAGCGAATCATCAACCCTGCTTGGTCATACTTTGACCTTGGAAAAGCTTTGACCTTTGTGGTCATCCTAAAATTCTTATCTGTATTCATATAAAGAAAATGACCATTGTCTGCTTCAAAGCCGTAATGTGTTTTTTGCCAGTAATCTGTTTGCTGATCGGTTTTTAAAACCAATTGAGAACTCGTTGTGTCAACCATCCATTTCTTAGGTTCACAACGCCATTCAAGTAAGCTATTTAATTGTTCACTTTCAAATTTCTCCTCAAGAATCCATCGTT
>NZ_JAKFCQ010000081.1:0-2105 GCF_036676585.1 Robertmurraya sp. | reverse complement strand
ATTAATGGAGGTTATGAAGTGAAAGTAAAGGATGAGATCCGTCATGTGATCAGCTATCTGGAAATACAGAAAATAAGGTTTAATAATCGATTTTCTTTTGAAGTAGATGTAGAGGAAGAGCTGAATCATTATCCCGTCCTTAAACTAATTCTGCAGCCACTCGTAGAAAATATTTTAATCCATGAGTTTTCAAAAAGAGATGATGAAGAAGGGCTGATTAAGATTAGAGGTACGGTTTCAAACGGCCAGGGCGAGTTATGGATTGAAGACAATGGTAAGGGTATTGATGAACGTGTTCTAATAGAATTAAATAAGTGGAGACTAGAAAATCATCATACTCAGGCAAGTAATGGTCACGGTGTGCGCAATGTAGATGAGCGGATAAGACTTTTTTATGGAGAGAAATATGGTCTCATCATTTGTTCGACGAAAAATGAGGGTACGGTAATTAAAATTTCATTTCCGATTAAAGGTGATTAAATGGGATATAAAGTAGTAATTGCGGATGACGAAAAGTTAATCTTAAAAAATCTTGCACAAATCATCGATTGGCACGGATTAGACTGTCAAATCATTGGGACAGCAGAAAATGGACAAGAAGTCATGGAGATCATCGAAAATCAACCAGTTGATCTTCTATTAACAGATATTTCAATGCCAGAAATGAACGGGATTGAACTGTTAAAGACAGTAAATCAGATCGATCATAAACCAATGGTTATTTTAATAAGCGGTTATGATGATTTTGAATATGCAAAAGAAGGAATTAAAAATAACGCGTTCGACTATATTTTAAAGCCAATTGATTATGACGAACTGGAAGATTGCGTTAAAAGAGCGCTTAACAAGATAAAAGAGCAAAAAATAAATGTGTATGAGCATGAGAAATATGCGATTTATAAGCTGATTACATCAGGGAAAGTGGACGCACAAATCAACAACAAACAAGCTCTTTATTTCTCATTGATTGTAAAAAACTATAAGGAAGACATCGAATTCATTTTTACAAAAAATGCAGACTTCCTTTCTAAGTGGAATGCGAACCTATTTGTTTACAAGCTGTCAGATAGAGAAGTGGTGGTAGTCGTTGAAATGGCAAAACACTTCATCAATCAAGCAGTGGATATTACGGATGCATTTTCACACCAGCTTCTTCATGCAGGCTCTGATCCATGCATCATCTCGGTTGGTAAAGTCGTTGAACAGTTATTTGAAATAAAGCATTCCGTTGATGCTGCCAAGGAATTACTAAAGTATGAAAACTATATAAGTGGCAATGTTTTGACAGAAGAGCGGTTAAAGAAAGAATATAAGCCCAGCCAATCAGCTGCAGATATGATGGAAGAGGCGCTCGACTATATCCGAAATAACTTTCAAACAGATCTTGGTGTGGAACAGACAGCCGAACAAGTAGGATTAAGTGTTAGCTATTTCTGCCTGCTTTTTAAACAAAAAACCGGTCTTACATTTCTCGATTATTTAACAAATGTCAGAATGGAATATGCCTGCCTTTTCCTGCAAAATACAGATCTTAAAACCTATGAAATTGCCGAAAAAGTCGGCTATACCGATCAGCGCTACTTCAGCCAAGTATTTAAAAGGAAAATGAAAAAAACACCAAGTGAATATCGTAAACTAGTAAAAAATAAGTAAGCCTCTCCCTACTAGGTGATGAGGCTTTTCTTTTTCAATAATAAGAATTTAAACATTTTTTAGAGAAATGTCGCATTTTGAAAGCGCTTTAAGTACTTTATTATTAACTTATGAAAGCGCTAAACTAACCCGCATCTCAATAATGAAAGCGCTTGATTAGATATTAAGAGAACGAGGGGGAGAAGTATGAAAAAGTTCATATTGTTTGTTTCAATACTGTCTTTAGTCTTTTCGTTAGTAGCATGTAGTTCAGACAAAACTAGCGGCAGTGACAAAATTGTAGTTTGGACACAAGCTGCAGCAGATCATCCAGAAGGAAAGATGTTTGCTGACCGAGTAAAGAGCTACAATGAGGCTCATCCAGACGGACCTAAAGTCGAAATACAAAACATCACACGTGCAGGAGCTGGTTCAGGATACATAGATAAGCTGAATGCAGCAATTACAGCAAA
>NZ_JAKFCQ010000080.1:0-15539 GCF_036676585.1 Robertmurraya sp. | reverse complement strand
CCGTTCCCATACCGAACACGGAAGTTAAGCTTTTCAGCGCCGATGGTAGTTGAGGGTTTCCCTCTGTGAGAGTAGGACGTCGCTAGGCAAAGAAAAAAAGCACCTGAATGGGTGCTTTTTTTGCTATATTTATAAATATATCGATAAAAAAGCACCTATTAAGGTACTTTCCACTGGCTCATATATTAGGAGAAAATTTCTGGCTTATTAATTTTTCTAAGTTTTGAAATAAAATATTTATATTTTGGGTCTGTTGTTGGTGTAGCCACTAAACTTCGTTCACAATCGACGCAAATAAATGAAGTGTATAGATGTATTCCTTTCGGTTTGGACTGCTCGCAAACAACACAAATTTCCCCTAGCTGTTTTGTAGCTATAATTGGTTCCAAAATAACTCCACCTCCATACACCTATTGTTACCAGGATACATTATTTGTATACAATTTTTCGAATAATCTTTACGATAGATTGCTTGAATACTATTTTATGTATGATAAGTAAATCGTTGTATGTCTACATGGGTACTTTTAAAAAAATAAATAAGAATTAAAAGGACTAGTTTGTTAAAATAGACAAGTATGATACTTGAAAAAGATAAGAAGGATGTCATGTGAATCAAAAACACACCCCATTATATGATGCATTAATCAAACATAAAAATAAAAAAGCGATTTCCTTTCATGTTCCAGGGCATAAAAATGGAGAGGTATTTTTAAAAGAAGCTCATCCGGTATTCCAAAACATTTTGAATGTAGATGTAACCGAACTATCAGGTTTGGACGATTTGCATTCTCCTAGTGAGGCGATTCTTGAAGCAGAAACTTTGTTAGCTAATTATTATGAGGTGAAAAAAAGTTTCTTTCTTATAAATGGTTCAACTGTTGGAAATTTGGCTATGATCCTTTCTGCTGTAAGTGAAGGGGATGAAGTTCTTGTTCAAAGGAATTGTCATAAATCAATCATGAACGGACTGAGCTTGGCTAATGTGAAACCAATATTTATAGCACCGGAGTTTGACACAGAATGGCAAGTAGCCGGAGGAATAACATTAAATAGTATTAAAGAAGCAGTAAAGGACTATCCTCAGGTTAAAGCACTAATTGTTACATATCCAAATTATTATGGAATGGTAACAAACTTAAAGGAGATTATTACTTTTTGCCATGAACGTAACATTATTGTTTTAGTGGATGAAGCACATGGTGCACATTTTAAAAGAAGCAAGGGGCTTCCAATGAGTGCTACAGAACTAGGAGCGGATGTGGTCGTACAATCTGCACACAAGACATTGCCAGCAATGACCATGGGATCCTACTTGCATTACAATAGTGAAAGGGTTGATCTAGAAAGGGTAAAGGCGTTTCTCCGTATGTTACAATCTAGTAGTCCATCTTATCCAATTATGGCTTCTCTTGACCTTGCTAGAAAGTATATTGCAACATATGAGGAAGAAGACTTACAATATACTCTTCAAATGATTTCTCAGTTTAGAGACAAATTGAATCGGATTCCATCCATTAAGCTACTCTCGTATAAAGGTGAAGGAGATCCTTTAAAAATAACTATACAATCAAGAACAGCATTAACTGGTTTTGCGCTTCAGTCAAAATTAGAGGAGTATGGAATCTTTACAGAGCTAGCAGATGAGCATAATGTACTTTTTATTTTCCCACTCTTAAAAAGAGGAGATCTCTATCCTATAGAGGATGTATGGAGTGCGATAGTAAAAGGAATTGGAGGAGAAGAAACCTCTGAAAGAAACTTCTGGGAGTTAAATAAAGGAACTTCTATTTCAACTTTACAAATGTCATATAAGGAACAGCAAAAAAAGAAAGTAGAAATTATTCCTTTGTCAGAGGCAAATGGACGAGTATGTGCAGAGAGTATTATTCCTTATCCCCCTGGCATTCCGTTATTATTACCGGGGGAATTAATAAAAAGTGAAGATATTAAGCAGATTCACAACTTATTAGAGGCTGGATCGAGATTCCAAGGCGGAGAAAATATAAAGCAGCACAACTTAAAAGTATTTCATCATTAGAAACAAGTGAATTAGTTGGAGGGTATTATGAGTAAGGGTTTATTTATTACAATAGAGGGTCCAGAAGGTGCTGGGAAAACAACCATTATTGGAATGCTAGCAACAGCACTAATGGAACGAGGGATGAAGGTTATCGTAACAAGAGAACCAGGTGGCATTCCGATTGCTGAACAAATTCGGGAAGTAATTTTGAATAAAGAAAACACAGCCATGGATGCTAGAACAGAAGCATTACTATATGCAGCAGCAAGACGTCAGCATTTAGTTGAAAAGGTATTGCCGCATCTACAAGAAGGTTCTATTGTTTTATGTGATCGATTTATTGATAGTTCATTAGCATATCAAGGGTATGCAAGGGGACTGGGGATTGATGAAGTATATAGCATTAATCACTTTGCCATTGAAGGCAAGATGCCAGATACTACTTTTTATTTTGATATTGATCCTAAAATGGGTCTGAATCGTATCGGTCAGCATAAAGGAAGAGAAGTAAACAGACTTGATTTGGAAGAACTTCATTTTCACGAAAAAGTGAGAGAAGGATATCATCTCCTCTTAGAGCGGTTTAAGGATAGAATTATAATGATTGATGCATCACAGTCTGTAGAACATGTTTTTCAGCAGGCTCTAAATAACTTATTAAAAGCGTTAAATAAACAATAAGAGGGAAAGTGTCTTACAAGTTAAGGCACTTTATTTTTTTAAAAGATAAGAAAGTATAAAATTTTCGATTTTGTGAATTGTCTAGCTCCAGCGCCCTAGCGCCTAGTGTCCTTCGCTCTCCGCCCTACGATAAGTCAAGCACGAATGCGCCTCTGGCTCTTCGTGTTTCCTTTATCTCAGTTGGAGCGCTCCAGGCCTGTCGTGCGCTGACCAGGGCGCTTGCGCTTTTCTTTCAAACAATCCTTGAATTTCCTATTTTAGTTTATAGGTTAGAGCATGGTACAACGCTAATTACCTGTTATAATAAAGGTAATAATTCAGAATATATTATACCGCTAAGGGGTGGATGATATGAAATTAATTTTAGCAGTCGTTCAGGACCAAGATAGTAATCGGTTATCCAATGCTTTAGTTGATAATAATTTTCGTGCAACAAAACTTGCTACTACAGGAGGATTCTTGAAATCGGGGAATACTACCTTTATGATTGGAACGGAAGATATACGTGTAGAGAAAGCCTTGCAGATTATAAAGGATAATTGTAAATCAAGAGACCAGATGGTAGCTCCTGTTTCTCCAATGGGAGGGAATGCTGATTCCTATGTTCCATTTCCAGTGGAGGTAGAAGTAGGAGGAGCTACAGTTTTTGTTTTACCTGTTGAGCAGTTCCATCACTTTTAATAGCGAGGTCACCTATGAAGATAAATCAGGATATTCGTTTAAATACAGATAAAATTCGATCCGAACAAAAGGCAGTAACGAACAGTAGTTTAAAATTTAATGAACTCGTTCAAAAACAGGATCAAAAAATGCAAATCGGCCAACTTCAAAATCTCCTAAAGGATATTGAAAGTGCGGGTGAAAGGTTATCGAGGTCAAGAACATTCAAAGACCTTTCAAAGTATAAGACATTAGTCAAAAGGTTTGTGAAGGAAGCAGTTGATTTTGGCATGGACTTAAAGCAGTCACATAGCTGGAATCAGTACGGACAAGGAAGATCGTTAAAAATTGTTGAGACGATTGATGAAAAGTTAGTGGAGTTAACCGAGGGAGTACTTGAAAAGGAAGGAAACTCTATTAATTTGCTCGGTAAAATTGGTGAAATAAAAGGTCTTTTAATTAATTTATATACGTAAGTGAGTGAGACGATGCTTAAAACTTGGGATGAGATGGATCAAGTGCAGCCGATGGTTGGGAAGCTATTAAAAAACAGTATACAAAAGGATAGGTTAGCTCATGCCTACCTGTTCGAAGGTATGAGAGGAATCGGAAAAAAAGAAGCTAGTTACTTATTAGCTAAAAGCCTTTTCTGCTCTAATCCTATCGACATCTATATCCCATGTGATTCATGTAGCAATTGTAAAAGGATTACAAGTGGGAATCACCCTGATCTCCATTTGTTAGAGCCAGATGGCCTTTCGATAAAGAAAAAGCAAATTCAAGATTTACAAGAGGAATTCTCCAAAACCGGTGTGGAATCAAAGAAAAAAATGTACATTATTGTGCATGCGGATAGAATGACAGGGAATGCAGCCAATAGTTTACTAAAGTTTCTAGAAGAGCCGCATTCAGAGACAACGGCTATTTTATTAACCGAGGGGGCTCAGCAAATTCTCCCTACTATTTTGTCCCGCTGTCAGATCATTAAATTCCAGCCTTTCTCTCCTGCTATATTAATAAAAAAATTGGATGAACATGGGGTAGAAAGGACAAAAGCTCCTATAATTGCCCAACTTACCAATAATTTAGATGAGGCTTTGGAGCTAAGTCATAACGATTGGTTTGCACAAGCTCAAAAAATAGTGTTAAAATTATATGAAGTGCTAAAAAAGAACCCTCTCGAAGCTTTGGTGATGCTTCAAGAGGAATGGTTTTTACACTTTAAAGAAAAAGAACAGTTTGATCAAGGTTTAGACTTACTTCTTCTATTATATAAAGATTTACTATATTTACAGCTTGAGAAATCAAGCCAAGTCGTTTATGTCAGTGAAATGACTCGTCTGCAGCAATATGCACTTCATGCATCGGGAAGGCAAGTTGCAGATGGATTGTCTTATATATTGGAGGCAAAAAGAAAGCTGCAAGCCAATATGAATCCCCAGCTCCTAATGGAAGAGCTGGTGTTACGATTGCAGGAGGGATCTTCATTTGTATAATGTAGTTGGAGTACGCTTTAAAAAAGCGGGTAAAATATATTATTTTGATCCCGGAGATCTCTCAATTCAAAAGGATGAATTTGTTATTGTTGAAACAGTAAGAGGAGTCGAGTATGGCAAGGTGGTTATTGCTCCGAAACAGGTTGATGAGCATGATGTTGTACTTCCTCTTAAGAAAGTCCTTAGAATTGCGGATCAAAAGGATCGTTTAATTGTTGAAGAAAATCGTTTTGCGGCAAAGGAAGCATACGATGTTTGCTGTGAAAAAGTATCTACACATCAACTAGATATGAAACTAGTGGATGTTGAATATACATTTGACCGAAATAAAGTGATTTTTTACTTTACAGCTGATGGCCGGGTTGACTTCCGTGAGCTTGTAAAAGATTTAGCGGCTATATTCCGTACAAGAATTGAACTTCGCCAAATTGGTGTAAGAGATGAAGCAAAAATGCTTGGTGGTATTGGTCCATGTGGTAGAATGCTATGCTGTTCGAGCTTTCTAGGTGATTTTGATCCTGTATCTATAAAAATGGCAAAAGATCAAAATCTCTCATTAAACCCTACAAAAATTTCAGGGTTATGCGGGCGTCTTATGTGTTGTTTAAAATACGAAAATGATGAATATGAGTCAGCAAAAGAGCTACTACCTGATCTAGGTCAAGTAATCTCCACACCACAAGGTCCTGGTCGAGTAGTGGGGTTAAATATACTGGAAAGAGTACTCCAGGTTGAACTGGCTGATCATGAGCGTGTCCTCGAATATACTCTCGATGAAATATTAAAGGAAGGCGCTGTATAGATTCAATCCACAGATTAATGAGGTGGAAGGCGTGAATAAAAAAGAAATTTTTGATTCAGTAAGCAATATGGAAGCACAAATTGGGCATCTATATAAGCAATTAGGTGAGTTAAAGAAACATTTAGCTGAAACGCTTGAAGAAAATAACTCCTTAAAGTTAGAGAATGAGCACTTAAGGAAACACCTTGATCGAACATCCATCGAGAGGCAACAGCAACCAAAAGTAAGTAAAAGCAAAAAAGGTAAAAAAGCAGAGGAGACTCAGAACGAAAAAATTGTTGATATAGGTGAAGGATATGACAACCTTGCTCGCCTTTATCAAGAAGGATTTCATATCTGTAATCTCCACTTTGGAAGTCCTAGAAAGGATGACTGTTTGTTCTGCTTGTCCTTTTTAAATAAAAAATAAGTGGGTCTCCTTTGACAAGGGGGCCTTTTTTTCGGAGAATAAAGGAATTGAGGTAGGAGGACAACACGATATGTTAAAAGGCGACGAACGTTTGGATTATTTATTAGCTGAGGACCTTCGGATTATCCAAAGTCCAACAGTTTTTTCATTCTCTCTAGATGCTGTATTATTAGCCCGATTCGCTTATATGCCTATCCAAAAAGGAAATGTCATTGATTTATGTAGTGGAAATGGAGTGATTCCCCTTTTCTTAAGCACACGAACAAAGGGGAAAATAATAGGAGTAGAAATACAGGAACGTCTGTATGATATGGCGATAAGAAGTGTCCAATACAATCACCTTGATCAACAAATTGAAATGATTCATGGAGATATTAAGGACATGCCAAAGCGCCTTGGCCATGGGAAATTTGATGCGGTTACATGCAATCCTCCTTACTTTTTAACTGATGGAAAAGAAGAGAGAAATGAGAATGAGCATTTAGCGATTGCCAGACACGAAATTCTATGTACTTTAGAAGATGCCATTTCCGTATCTAGTCAGCTTGTTCGACAAGGTGGAAAGGTCGCATTTGTACATCGTCCAGGACGCTTGTTAGATATCTTGACTTTAATGAGGCAATATCGTTTGGAACCCAAGCGAATACAATTGGTTTATCCAAAGGTTGGAAAAGAAGCCAATATATTATTAGTAGAGGCAATCAAGGACGGCAGCCCAGATTTAAAAGTACTTTCGCCCATGTTTGTCTATAATGATAATAACGAATATACCGAGGAAGTTAAAGCAATATTGTATGGAGAAAATGAAGGAAAAACGGAAGTGGGTGGTCTACATGTGGGAACAAAAAAGCTTTGAAAATGAGGAGAATAAAGGGATTCTATATTTAGTTCCTACTCCAATTGGAAATTTAGAGGATATGAGTTTTAGGGCCGTTCGGATTATGAAAGAAGCAGATTTCATAGCAGCTGAAGACACTCGAAATACAAAAAAGCTATGTAATCACTTTGAAATTGATACACCGATTGTTAGTTACCATGAGCACAACCGGATGGTAAGTGGAGCAAAATTAATCGAAAAGCTAAAGGGAGGTGCAAAGATTGCTCTTGTCAGTGATGCAGGAATGCCAACGATCTCAGATCCTGGTTATGAACTGGTAGTGGAAGCAACACAAGACAGGATAGCAGTTGTCCCTTTACCAGGAGCTAATGCGGCACTAACTTCGCTTATTGCATCAGGCATACAAACACAGCCCTTTTACTTTTATGGATTTTTATCACGACAGAAAAAGGATAGAAAAAAAGAGCTGGAATTACTAAAAAATCAAAAAGCGACAATGATCTTTTATGAGTCACCACATCGGTTGAGAGAAACACTTCAGCAAATCGAGGAGGTTTTAGGAAACCGACAGATGACCTTATGTAGAGAATTAACAAAAAAATTCGAGGAGTTCATTAGAGGGACTACCTCTGAATTGGTGGAATGGTCCATTCAAGGAGAAGTACGTGGAGAATTTTGTATAATAATAGAAGGAAATAAGGAAGAAGCAGTGGAAGAAGAAAGCTGGTGGGAGAGTTTATCTATTTCCGAGCATGTGGAGCATTATATTTCTGTTAAAGGACAATCATCTAAGGAAGCCATAAAGGAAGTTGCAAAGGATCGAAATTTACAAAAGCGTGAAGTGTATCAGGCTTATCATATTCAGGAATAAAAAAAGCTTCTCTTTATCTGAGAAGCTTTTTGTTGAAATTATTTAGATACTTGAAAGTTGTTTTGGATCTCTTGAAGTAGTTGTTCTGCACCTTCACGGCTAAGAATTAACTTTCCGCCTGCTAGTGTGATATTATCATCAGAAACTTCACCAGTTACTTGGCAAGTCATGTTTGGTTTGTACTTTTTAAGGATGATACGCTCATCGTCAACGTAAATTTCTAACGCATCCTTTTCTGCAATTCCAAGTGTACGTCTTAGTTCAATAGGAATAACTACACGACCAAGCTCATCAACTTTACGAACAATACCAGTAGATTTCATAATATTTTAGCTCCTCTCAAATCTCCATTTTATTTATTTTTTTCTATCTCTTATTCGCCATTATTCGACAAATTTCTTTTATGTTTTTATAATACCAGCCATTCCCAAAAACGTCAATAACTTTATATCTGATTAAATTAGAAAATATTAGAAGTTAAAAAACGTTGGTATATCAACGTTTTTTAGGAGTGTTAGGATATGTTTCATGTTTTTTATATAAAAAAATGAAAAAACGTATGTCGACAAATTGTCATAATCTAATACATCATTCGACAAGAACCAACAAACGTTATTTCTTGAAGGTAGGTATAAACGATAGGAGGAAGTGGAAAAGGCTATATAGTTGATTATATTGCACATTTCTTCATAATTAGGTATATTTTGATGAGATAAGAGGTTATGCTGACGAGTATAAGAGGTGACTCGATTCAGAATGATAATCGGATGAGGAGTGAGTGATTTGGGTGAGAAAAGAAAGACATTTTATTTAACAACACCAATTTATTATCCTAGTGGAAACTTACATATTGGACATGCATATACAACAGTAGCTGGAGATGCGATGGCTCGTTATAAGAGGTTACGTGGGTTTGATGTCATGTATTTAACGGGTACGGATGAACATGGTCAGAAAATTCAACGCAAGGCTGAGGAAACAGGAATTACTCCTCAAGCATACGTTGACGATATTGTAGCTGGAATTCAGGAACTCTGGAAGAAGCTTGACATTTCGTATGATGATTTTATTCGGACGACACAAGACAGACATAAAACAGTGGTAGAGAAAATATTTTCTCAGCTTCTTGAGCAAGGTGATATTTATCTTGATCAATACGAAGGAATGTACTGTACTCCCTGTGAATCTTTCTTTACTGAAAGACAATTAAATGAAGGAAATTGTCCTGACTGTGGTAGACCTGTAGAAAAGGTGAAAGAAGAATCTTACTTCTTTAAAGTAAGTAAGTATGCTGATCGTTTATTGCAATACTATGAAGAAAACCCTGGATTTATCCAACCTGAGTCCCGTAAAAATGAGATGATTAATAACTTTATTAAACCAGGATTAGAGGATCTTGCTGTATCGAGAACGACGTTTGATTGGGGTGTTAAGGTACCAGGTAATCCTAAACATGTTATTTATGTTTGGATTGATGCTTTGTCAAATTATATTACTGCTTTAGGCTACGGCACCGAGGATGCTTCTAAATATGAAACCTATTGGCCAGCGGACGTACATTTAGTTGGTAAGGAGATCGTTCGTTTCCATACTATCTATTGGCCAATTATGCTCATGGCACTAGACCTTCCACTCCCTAAAAAAGTGTTCGCTCACGGTTGGCTTCTCATGAAAGATGGAAAAATGTCTAAGTCTAAAGGGAATGTGGTAGATCCAGTAACATTAATTGATCGTTATGGACTTGATTCCCTACGTTACTACTTATTAAGAGAAGTTCCATTTGGAGCAGATGGAGTCTTTACACCTGAAGGGTTTGTTGAAAGAATTAACTTTGATTTAGCGAATGATTTAGGAAACCTATTGAATCGTACAGTTGCTATGATCAATAAGTATTTTGATGGAACGATTCCGATGTACCAAGGTTCAAAGAGAGAATACGAGGTACAGCTTCTCCAAGTAAATGAGGAAACTGTGAAAAAGTATGAAGAAGCAATGGAGAAGATGGAGTTTTCAGTTGCTCTTACAGCACTTTGGCAGTTAGTTAGCCGAACAAATAAATTTATTGATGAAACATCACCTTGGGCTTTAGCAAAAGACGAGGAGAAAAATGATGAATTAGCAAGTGTTATGGTTCATTTAGCTGAAACACTTCGACGAGTGGCTATTTTGCTTCAACCATTCCTAACAAAGACACCAAAAGAAATATTTAAACAGCTTTCTATTGTAGATAGTAGTCTTCAGTCCTGGGAAAGTCTCGGGAAATTTGGGATGATTCCAGAAGGTACAAAGGTGGAGAAAGGTGAACCTATTTTCCCAAGACTTGATATCCAAGAAGAGGTGTCTTTTATTAAAGAAAAAATGCAATCGACTGCGAAGCCTGCTGTAGAAGAACCAAAAACAGAAGAAATTCCAGAGGTTGAGGAAATCACGATTGATGACTTTATGAAGGTTGACTTGCGAGTAGCACAAGTAGTAGAAGCAGAGCCAATTAAAAAGGCAGATAAGCTGTTAAAGCTACAGTTAGATCTCGGATTTGAGCGTAGACAGGTGGTTTCAGGAATTGCTCAATTTTATAAACCAGAAGAGTTAGTTGGACAAAGAGTCATTTGTGTGACTAATTTAAAGCCGGTGAAATTACGTGGTGAATTATCTCAAGGAATGATTCTTGCAGGTCAAAAGGATGGAATCATGTCGTTAGCCACAGTAAGTGACTCTCTTCCGCTAGGAGCAAAAGTGAAATAAGGAATAAAGTCTTACTAAGATAAAACATAGAAATGTTTCACGTGTAACATTACACATGGCTCATTCCTATGTTTTTCTTATCTTTCTGTTTAAATAAGCGAATTAGTGAAAGGATTAAGAGATTTAATAGTTGAGAAACAAATAATATATATGTAACAGAAATATAATATTGGAGGAAATAAATGTTATTTGATACACATGTACATTTAAACGCAGAACAATTTTCAGAGGATTTAAATGAGGTAATTGACCGAGCTAGGATGGAAGGTGTCCAATATATGGTGGTTGTAGGATTCGATCGACCTACCATTTTAAAAGCAATGGAATTAATTGAAGAATACGATTTTATCTATGCAAGTATTGGATGGCATCCTGTTGATGCGATTGATATGCGTGATGAAGACTTGGAGTGGATCGAAGAGCTTGCGAAACATCCTAAAGTGGTAGCTATCGGTGAAATGGGACTTGATTATTATTGGGATAAGTCACCAAAAGACGTACAACAAGAAGTCTTTAGAAAACAAATACAGTTAGCCAAAAAAGTGAAACTACCTATTGTAATTCATAACCGAGAGGCAACAGCGGATATTGTAACAATCTTAAAAGAAGAAAACGCCGCTGAGGTTGGGGGCATTATGCATTGTTTTAGTGGAAGTGTGGAGGTCGCGAAGGATTGCGTGGAAATGAACTTCTATATATCCCTTGGTGGACCGGTTACATTTAAAAATGCAAAAAAGCCGAAAGAAGTGGCACAGGAGATTCCATTAAATAAGCTTTTAATCGAAACAGATTGCCCCTATCTTGCCCCACATCCATATAGAGGCAAAAGAAATGAACCGAGTTATGTGAAGTTAGTAGCAGAGCAAATTGCTGAACTAAAGGGACTTAGTTACGAAGAAGTTTCACAGACAACAACGGAAAATGCAAAAATATTATTCGGCATAAAATGATAAGGAAACCTGTCGAATAAAATAAAAGCTTGTCCAAATCTTTTCTTTTTCTAAAAAGTTCTACACGTCTCCTTTATCTCATAGGATAACCGTGTCGACAACTCTCTCTTTCTTTTTTGAAATCTATTAGTCATAATAGTGAGTACGTTCAGAGGAAAATCCTGAGGGTTGACAGGCAACAAGATACTTTATATAATCACTCCATGAGAAAAGGAGGCGTTTTTCATCGTGATTCAAAGCATGAAAAACCTGTTTTCCAGGTCTTTGAGGACAAAGAAGTGGGCCGTTATCTCTGCTAGTTTCATAGTTTTTACAACAGCAACAGGGTTTACAGTTTATGAAACAACAAAAGAAACTGTTACCATGACAGTAGACGGCAAAGAACGTATCATCAAGACACATGCAGCCACAATTGAAGGTATTTTCGACGAACTTGACATTGCTCTTCGTTCAGAAGACTATGTGTTTCCCTCGGAAAACACAAAGGTCAAAGACAACTTAGAAGTTGTTTATAAACCTGCGAAACAGGTTCAAATGGTTAAAGACACAGAGGAAAAAGCAGTTTGGTCTACAGCAGATACTGTAGAGGAATTTCTTAAGGAACAAGAAATTATACTTACTGAGCACGATAAGGTTACACCTGATTTAGACACTGCAATCAAGAAGGATATGAACATTGAAGTAAACATTGCGTTTCCATTCAAGTTAAATAACGGTGGTACAGAAGAAGAAGCATGGACTACTACTTCGACTACGGTCGCTGACTTTTTACTACAACAAGGAATCACTCTAGGAGAACTAGACCGTGTAGAGCCTGAAAAAGACTCAGTTATTCAGAAAGATGCTGTTGTTAGCATCGTCAAGGTTGAAAAAGTCACCGATGTAGTGGAAGAACCGATTCATTTTGCAGTTGTTACAAAGAATGATAGTAATCTATCTAAAGGCACAGAAAAGGTAGTAACTCCGGGTCAAGAAGGATTGAAGACAAAGGAGTATGAGGTGGTATTAGAGAATGGCAAGGAAGTCTCTAGAACACTTCTAAAAGAAACACAGGTTAAAGAGAAGCAGGATAAAGTTGTGGCGGTGGGGACAAAGGTAAGCACGCAAACCGTGTCACGTGGCAATGATAGCGTTAGCAAAGAGTTTTTTGTCTCATCAACTGCTTATACCGCAAGTTGCAATGGCTGCTCTGGCATTACGGCAACGGGATTGAACCTTCATGCTAATCCAGGTGCGAAAGTGATTGCCGTAGACCCAAGTGTTATTCCACTCGGAACAAAGGTATATGTCGAAGGCTATGGCTATGCAGTTGCAGCTGATAAAGGGTCAGCCATTAAAGGGAATAAAATCGATGTGTTTTTTGCGTCTCAGGCCGATGCATATCGTTGGGGTCGTAAAACCGTTAAAATCAAAATTCTTAACTAATTCATTTATGCAGGGGGGCTGCCCTCTGCTTTTTTGTGTTTTTGTCCGTTTTTCATTACAATTGGTTTATACTATATAGACGAATTAAGTAGCTAGAATGTTTCATTTTTATTTCAATTATTTTAGTTTTTTTCAGAAAGACTGTTTATTTAATGGTATGTGTATTGGGAGGCGTTTATGAAGATACAGGAAATTATCGTTGTGGAGGGTAAAGACGATACTACAGCCATTCGAAGGGCTGTAGATGCTGATACAATTGAAACAAATGGTTCGGCGTTAAATGAGGATACAATCAATAGGATAAGAAGGGCCCAGCAGACGAGGGGAGTTATTGTTTTTACTGATCCAGACTATCCTGGTCAAAAAATAAGACAAACGATTGCTGAGCATGTACCAAATTGCAAGCATGCCTTTATTCCAAAGGAGAATGCACTACATAAAAGAGGGAAGGGTGTTGGTGTCGAACATGCTTCAGTGGAAGAGATTCAGAAGGCTCTTCGACATGCTCACCTTATGAAAGAAGAAGTAGAAGTACAGATAACTCAAGAGGATTTGTTAACAGCAGGTTTAATCGGTGGCCCAAAGGCCAAGGAAAGACGAGAGAAGCTCGGTAAACTCCTTTCGATTGGATATACAAATGGAAAGCAGCTTTATAAGCGACTGCTGATGTTTCAAATAAGTAAAACAGAGTTCTCAAGAGCACTAGCCGTTATTTTTCAGGAGGAAACAGATGAATAAAGATATAGCTACCCCTGTAAGAACACAGGAAATACTAAAGAAGTTTGGTTTTTCTTTCAAAAAAAGCTTAGGTCAAAACTTCTTGATTGATACCAATATTTTAAAAAGAATTGTAGATCATGCTAACTTAACTGAAAAGTCCGGAGCCATTGAAATTGGTCCAGGAATTGGGGCGTTAACAGAGCAATTGGCAAGAAATAGTGAAAAGGTGGTTGCGTTTGAAATTGACCAGCGATTGCTACCGATTCTAAAAGAGACCCTAGCTCCCTATCCAAACACAACGATTATTCATGAAGATGTATTAAAAGCAAATGTAAAAGAAGTAATCGGGGAACAGTTCACAGGCATAGAAGACATCATGGTTGTGGCCAATCTACCATACTACGTAACCACTCCGATTATTATGAAGTTATTAGAGGAGAAACTCCCAATTAGGGGGATTGTCTGTATGCTTCAGAAAGAAGTAGCCGATCGTATCGCTGCGAAACCTGGTGGAAAGGAATATGGTTCCCTCTCGATTGCTGTCCAATATTATACGGAAGCGGAGACTGTTATGGTTGTTCCGAAAACCGTCTTCATGCCTCAACCCAATGTTGATTCTGCAGTTATTCGATTAACAGTTAGGGAAGAGCCTGCGGTTAAAGTTCGAAATGAAGACTTTTTCTTTCAAGTAACAAGAGCAAGCTTTGCTCAGCGTCGAAAAACGATTTTAAACAACTTAACAAGCCAATTACCCGACGGAAAGATAAAAAAGGACAAGATATTGCAGGCGCTTGAAAAAGCTGAAATTGAGCCTTCTAGAAGAGGGGAGACATTGTCGATTGCTGAGTTTGCTCAACTTAGTGATGCTTTGCTCGACCATTTTGCGTAAAAGACCCCATCTGAGGGTCTTTTTTTCTTTTATAAGTTGGAGCTCACAACGTATATCACGACTTAATACCTCCGTGCATAGGATAATTAAGAATTATTCTATTTGAATGCTCTGGTTTTTTGGGCTAATTGGAGTGACTACATTGACGATCAACCTTTTGGATGTCGTTGGGAGAGTTTCGTATAATTGTGATATTATCTTTCGGGTTATAGATATACGAGAAGAAAAAGGAAAGAAGCTAGCTGTATTATATGGGGAGGATATTCGAATAATTGCAGATGCACCCTATGAAGATTTGGTCGTAATTGATCAAAATACCCGATCTAAAGTAGCATCGGAGTATCAATCACTCGAGGAACAATCTTACCAGCTTTTTCGGCAGGATGTGGACCTGTTGCAGTTCAAACAGGAGTTTGAGGCAACTGAAGGTTACAGTAAGCCGTTTAACTATTTTCAAGTGCCAGGAAAAGTATTACATCTTGATGGTGATCCTTCTTACTTGCAAAAGTGTTTAACTTTGTATGAAAAAATAGGAGTACCTGTAACAGGAATACATGTAAACGAAAAAGAAATGCCTAATAAAATAGGGTCTTTGATTGATTATTATCGCCCAGATATCCTCGTTATAACAGGACATGATGCATATTCAAAGGCCAAGGGGAAACCTACGGATATCAATGCATATCGGCATTCAAAGCACTTTGTTCAAACGGTAAGAGAGGCTAGAAAGAAGTTCCCTCATCTCGACCAGTTGGTCATATTTGCAGGAGCCTGTCAGTCACATTTTGAATCATTGATTCAAGCAGGTGCTAACTTTGCAAGTTCCCCTGCAAGAGTTAATATACACGCCCTTGACCCTGTCTATATTGTAGCTAAAATTTCCTTTACTCCGTTTATGGAGAGAATTAACGTATGGGATGTATTAAGAAATACATTAACGGGAGAAAAAGGACTCGGAGGAATCGAAACAAAGGGTGTACTACGAACTGGTATGCCTTATAACAAAGGTAATCACGAATGAGAAATGCCGTTC
>NZ_JAKFCQ010000079.1:0-18908 GCF_036676585.1 Robertmurraya sp. | reverse complement strand
CTTTTTAGTCATCAAGATTCCCCCATTCCGTTTTTCTCACTAAATAAATTAAGTATACAAAAAGAACCCTATAAAGTAGTCCTTTTTTCAAAGTGTCTACTCTATAGGGTACATTTTAAACAGAGATAGTCTCTTAAATTTTTGTTCCAATTACCATAATAAAAGCACCTCCAAAAGTTAGTTTTGATCTAACTTTTAGGGTGCTTTCATATTATCAATTTATACTCTTATCTAATAGATATGCTATGGCTTCCAAATGATCTCCGTTAATACGTAAAACAGCCTTAGGATGCCCAGATGATGAAAAGTGTTGATCGGGCCTTATTTTATTCGGACTCATTACGTCGACAAAGTGTACATTTGAAATGGTATAACCTTGAAGAATGGATTTTACGTGTGCTATATTCGGATTCATTAAAGTATGCCAACCGATTCCATTTAAACATGATTTGCTCATAGCATGGGGAATAGCAACCACTGATCCAACACCTAGATCTTTACGATTACATATAATATTTAACAAGTACTTGTATTGGTTTACCACATACAAAGGAAAATGATTAATATTCAGATTATTCAGAGCGATATCTACTCCGTTTGATACTGCTAAGGCATATTGTTGTAGATCGTATGAAGATATTGGAAAGTCCGCATCAATAAATAATAGAATATCTCCCTTTGCAATGCTTGCCCCGATCGCTCTCCCTACATCAATACCCAATGCTTCTTCAAATACGACAACTGTTGTTCCATACAATCTTGCTATTTCCTCTGTGTTATCAGTTGACCCATTTACTACAACAATAATTTCTAACGGTTCCGCGTACCTTGCTTGAGAAAGGACAGCTGCAATTGTCGCTTCCTCATTTTGTACAGGTATTATTATTGACAACTGTTTTCCATTATACAATGAGGAGGTTCTGCCATTGCCTTCATAAATTTTTGCATAATTAGATAAATTATTATTCTTTTTGATATCTAATACGAGGTCTCTTCTTCTTCCGCTATCATGATAATTCCCTCTATTTCCATGTATTTGAAACCAATTACCCCATCCCTCTAAGAAAAGTTTTATATGTTCTTGTTCCCATTCGGTTAATGGAACTGAAAAATGTGCCTGTTCCCGAGTATATTGTCTTTCTATAGAAGAAATGTTTACGTAAATAGGTCTTGCTATCTTAAATCCATGTTCTAAGATTTGCATGTGTGCTACAGCTAAATTAACAAAGCAGTCAATTCCTAATTGATTTTTAACCTGCTGATTATAGGCATGAGGAAACGAAAGCAGAGTATCAATAAATAGGGAATTATGACCTAGACTATCATTATACACCTCCTTACATAATCTAATTGGATCTGGCCATTGTTTATTTCTAGTTTTTAAAACGTTTGGTATTAAATTATTTAACACCACGTCAGCTTGTTTATTAGTTAAAGGTTCTAAAAATTTTTTTATTTCCTCTGAACTAATGGAAGATAAACGACTATCTAAAAATAGGATTATATCACCTTTAGCTTTATTTAAGGCTGATACATATCCGTTATTATCTTGAATTCCGTCACTAATTACTATCTGACAGGATTTTGATTTTACAGTTGAAATAAATTTACTATTTTCTTCATTCGAGAATACAACGATTATTTCAAACGGTTTGATTGACCACACTTTTTCTAAAAGTACTTCATCAAAAATATTGGAGCCAATTAATATTACAGATACTTTGTTACCCAATTTTATCCTCCCTCCAAATACATCTTGTCAAACGGTGTGAATATTTTATTAATTGTTGGTGGTCTTTCTGTGTTGAATAAAATGAGAAATAGCTTCCAAATGATCCCCGATGATTCTTTGTTCAGCCGGTGTCTGCCCTTTTTGAGAGGGATCCACAAAATTGATGATATCCGCTTTTGAGGAGATTGCACCAATATAACGTGCCTGGCCTAAACCTATGTTTTCTTTAAATACAAAAAGAGTTACACCAAGCTTTTTTACTACTTCTTCAGTATTATCCGTTGATCCAGTCAAAACAACGATAATTTCCAATGGTTCGATTTTCCTTGCCTCTCTTATAACTTGTTCTATAGTTTGTTCGGCATTTTGCGCTGCAATTATTACAGATAATTGCTTCCCCTGATATAAACTTGAGAAATATCCCCAGCCCTTTTGTATTGGTTTATGATTTTCAAACCTTACTTTATTGGAAGTATAATTAGGGTCTGCGTATATCTTTTCTAAAACATACTGTCTACTTCCTCCATGTGTATAACTTCCTAGATGCTGTTCTGGTCGCATTTTATTTGGCCTTAACACATCTACTTGTTGGACGCATGAGACCGTATAACCTCCTTCGATCGCTTTCACTTGTGCAAGACTTGGACATGCTAGCGATTCAAAACCAATATGTTCTAAACAAGATCTACTTATGGCATGTGGTACTGCTAAAAGTGAACCGATACCTAGAAACTCTTTAGCGCAAAGGATATTTAAGCCGTACTTAAATGCACTAACATTGTGAAGAGGGTACTGAATTGGTAGTAAACCATTTAAATCGTTAAGTGCCATATCAACTCCATTACATAAAGATGTAGCGAAAGGAAGAAGTTCTTTAGTCTTGATAGGGAAATCAGAATCAATAAACAGAAGAATATCACCTTTAGAAATATAAGCACCAATGGAACGTCCCACATTGTGACCAAGTCTCTCATGATACTCGACTACCGTAGCACCATGATTTTTAGCAATTTCAGCTGTTTTATCTGTTGAACCATTAACTACAACGATAATTTCGTAAGGTTCCAGTTTTCTAGACTCTTGGATGACTTCTCCTATTGTTAACTCTTCGTCCTGAGCTGGAATAATTATTGATAATTTCTTCCCCTTATATAATGAAGATTGGGTACCCCATCCGCTTTTACAATTAAGTAGACCCTTCTTAATTTTCAAATCTTCTAAAATATCTAATCGTTTGCCACCATCGCTAAGAGCACCCCTTTTACCTTTTATTTCTAACCATTGACCAAGAGCGTCCAATATCCAGTTAGTATATATTGATTCTTCTTCATGACTAAATGGTCGAACTTTTAAAAGTCCTTCACTGGGTGTGACAAAGCTCTTAGAGACCTTAGCTCCTTTTTGGATTAACTCAAAATAAGAAACTATAGGATTTTCCATTTTCAAAGATGGAACTGATCTTTTTTTAATAGCAAAGGGAAAGGAAAGGATATTACTGATACCAAACTCCCTAAGTCCAACAATCTCATTTATATTCTGACACCAAACCATTAAAGGGCTTAGGACCTCTCCCTTCATTAATAGTTGACTTAAGTCATTTAACACGAGATCAGAATTACCCGTAGCAATAGGTTTTATAAATGTTAATAACTCATTCATATTATTAAGGTTATTTCCGTCTATAAATAGTAGAATCTCCCCCCTAGCTTTCGTAAATGCTTTGTCATATGGGGAATTTACTTTGTTACAATCAACAAAAATAATTTTTTTATTAAAAGTTAACTCTGTACTATCTACATTCTTATTTTCTGGTTTCACCACTATTACTTCAATTGGATTTAGTAACAAAGCATTTTGAATTACATCCTTTAATAGGTCCTCCCCGTTCCAGTATGGAATAACTACTGTTAGACTATTGTTCACAAAAATTCCCTCCTTCTTCCTCCATCAGTAAATCCACCACGCTCATTGGTTATATTCAATAGAAATGTAAGAGCTTCTAATTGGTCACCTAAAATTTCTTCCTTTTGCATATTCTTATTGATTGATGGTACCCAATTGGTTGGATTAATGACATCTACTTTAATGCCTGCCAGCATTGCCTTTAAAAATACCAAAGTAGAGTTACAATAGTGTTCCTCTTCAATAACTTCGGAAATCTTCAGAGTATTTATTGCAAAAGGCAACGAAGACAACCCATTGTTCAATAGCTCTGGCTTTGATATGCACATATTTATAAAGTATTGACCTATACTTACAGAATCAAATGCTTTATCTGTTTCTAATAATTGTTTACGTTCTAAAAGTGAAATTCCTGCTCCGCTATCAATCGATTGAAGTAAAGATTTAATCTCTTTAGACTTAATACTATTATTTTCTTCCAGGAAGACACATATATTAGCATTGGCATGCCTATTAGCTGCAGTAAGTGCTATTGAAAAAAAACTATTATTTTCACATTCTATGATTTGAATGGAATTAAAATTTGTAATGTCCCCCTTCTTATTATTAATATCATTTTTATTTCCAATAACTATTACCTCTTCTACTCCAGCATTTTCCGCTTCTTTAAGCGTTGCTTCTAACTTATTTCCATGTTCCGATAACATAATAACAGCACTATTTTTTATATCTTTCTTAGATTTTGTTGAGATTAACTTGTACAATTGTTGACGGTTTTTTGTACTACTTTTAAAACCACCACGAGGACCATAGGTATCCACTATATATCTGATTGCTCTTAAATGATCACCTATTATCCGACTTGTAGTTTTAGGAAATCCTGATTTTTCATCTAACTGTATATGGATAGGTCTTATTCTATTTGTGGTAATTACATCAACAGTGGTCGGTGCGCAAACACGTAACCCTTTCGCGACTGCAATTGCTTGGGCTAAAATTGGATCTGCGAGGTTCTTCCATCCAATGATATTTATAGCATTCTTACTTAGTGCATGAGGGACCGCTAATAATGAATTCAAAGAAAGCGCGCTTTGATACATGTATTCATTTACTGCAATTTTACTAACGGTCGTAAAATGTGGACGCGTTTTTGAATTAGCTAGAAAAGATAGATCATTTAGGGCAACGTCAAACCCCTCTCTTATTGCGTTAATAAAATGCTGTAACTCTTTGTATTGAACCTTAATATCTCCGTCTACAAATAAGATACAATCACCAGTGCAATGTTTCGCCCCAATTGCTCTTCCAATATCATTACCTAAAGCCTCTTCGTAATAAATTATTTTACATCCATGATTCTTAGCAATCTCTCCCGTTTTATCATTTGATCCATTTAGAACAAGAATAATTTCCTTTGGCTGAATTTTTCTTAGTTCCTCCAATACTTGGTTTATTATGTGTTCTTCATTTTGAACTGGAACAACAACAGACACCTCCAAATAATGGCACCTCCTATTATTAGAATTTTGTTATTTTCAAATTATAAAAGAGTACTACCTCTCCATAAGATATGCGGTTTATTGCCCTTTGATTAGAGTAGTGCCTATCTAAGCTACATAATTAGCCAGCCAGTTAGACTAGAATCATAAATTAACAAACCTACAGTCCAAACCTCCATAACATAGCTAGAATTATTTTTATTAAGAAAAGTAGGTTGTTTTTCTATACACACATTTTTGATACGCATAATTTATACTACGTGCCTTATCGAGATTTCTCTTGGAGACATAGATTTAATCATCTAGAAAGGAAGGTTCATAATAGAATGGCAGAAGACAAGAAAAGTGTGGTAGTTATCGGTTTGGGGTATGTGGGACTCCCTCTTGCAACCCATTTCGCCAAATACGGATTTTCAGTGATTGGTTTGGACAAAGACCCTAATAAAATTGAGAGTTTAAAAGAAAACAAAAGCTACATCCCTGATGTATCAGACCAAGAACTAGTTGAACTATATAACAATGGCTTATTCAGGGCCTTATTCCCTGAAGATGGCAAAGAATTATTAAAAAGTACTCCCTTCGTGATTGTTACTGTCCCCACTCCACTTGGAGACAATAACGAACCAGATTTAAGTTTCATTATTTCCTCTTCAAATTTTATTAGAGACAACTTACAGCAAGGACAAACGATAATTTATGAAAGTTCTACCTATCCAGGTACTTTAGAAGAAGTTATATTGCCTATATTAGAACAAACTGGAAAAAAGGTGGGCAAAGATTTTTATTTAGGTTATTCCCCAGAAAGAATTGATCCAAGTAACACAAATTTTACATTGGCCTCTATTCCTAAAGTTGTAAGTGGACAAACCGATGAATGCCTCAAACAAGTCCTATGGTTATACGAGCAAACATTTGATAAACCTGTGCCCGTTAGTTCTCCTAAAGTGGCAGAGATGTGCAAATTATTCGAGAACATTCAACGTCTTGTAAATATTTCACTTGTCAATGAAGTATTTTTGTTATGCAAGAAACTTAATATTGACTTTTATCAGTCTCTACAAGCAGCTGCAACAAAACCATTTGGCTTTACTCCCTATTGGCCAGGACCTGGTATTGGAGGACATTGTATCCCAGTAGACCCTATCTACTTTCAATGGAAGTTAAATCAATATGGAATGAGGAGTCGAATGATTGAGGTTGCTGAAGAAATTAACAATCAAATGCCTCAAGAAGTAGTGAATCAAATTAAAGAGTCCCTTCCTAATAAGATAGGAAAAGTTCTTCTTATTGGCATGGCTTATAAGAAGGACGTAAATGATTTACGAGAGTCACCTTCCCTCGACATCTTTGAACTATTAGTTGAGGAGGGAATGGAAGTCAGTTACTATGATCCTTATTTCCCAAAAATAACAATAAAAAACCAAGAATTTGTTTCTGTTGAGTTATCAACCTATGATATTCAAAAGGCTGATACAGTTGTAATATTGACAGATCACAGCACTATTAATTGGAAACAAATTAAAAATGAGGCTAAAAGGATTGTGGATACAAGAGGAGTACTAAGGTTTGAAAATGAGGAGGATTCTCAATGACTCAAAAATCACTAAAATGTCTAATAACAGGAGGAGCAGGCTTTATTGGATCTCATCTAGCCGAAGAACTTGTTAATAGGGGACATCGTGTTACAATCATAGATAATTTATATAACGGGAAACAAACTTATCACGATGATCTATTCCAAAAAATCCCATTCCTTAAAATTAGTGTTCTTGATCATGAGATGATTGATTTATTGGTCGCTAATCATGATGTAATATTTCACCTAGGTGCTATTTTAGGTGTTAAGAGTACAATGGATAGAAGTGTGGAGCTTATGGAGACCAACATAGATGGCACAAGAAATGTTCTTAGAGCTGCTTTAAAATATGACAAAAAAGTTGTCTTTGCCTCAACATCTGAAGTATACGGTAAGGCAACTCCCCCTTTTGCAGAGGATGGAGATCGGCTGTACGGTGCAACAAATAAACTTAGATGGTGCTATGCAGTTAGTAAAACTTTAGAAGAAACTCTTTGTTTAGGTTATGGTCTCAAGGGACTTAAGGTTTCCGTTGTTCGCTATTTTAATATTTACGGACCACGCGCAAAGGAAGGTCCCTACGCGGGGGTTATTCCAAGATTTATCAGTGCGGCATTAAAAGGAGATCCAATCCAAGTATACGGAGATGGTACTCAAACTAGATGTTTTACCTATATAAGTGATGCTGTAGAAGCTACGATTAGAGCTATAGACGATGAGTGTAATAATGAAATCATTAATATTGGCTCCCAATCAGAGATGAATATCCTTAACTTAGCAAAACTAGTCCGTAAACTATCCCACTCAAATTCCCCTATTTTATATGTACCATTTGAAGATGTTTATCCATTAGGTTTCGAAGAAATTCCAAATAGGTATCCAGATGTATCTAAAATGTCAAGTTTATTATCTTTTAAACCAAAAGTTTCATTTATAGAAGGATTATCAGAAACTATCGAATGGTTTAAAGAAAATATCTAGTTCAATTGATTGTATAAGGAAGGTGGTGAGATAAAGATTGCTTAAGGAGTACCCTCGTAAAAATATAAACTATGAACATCTAGATAGTCTGTTGCTTCCGTACAATCAACCTTTCATTTTAGTGCTGAACTGGGAGGGAATCACTTTTGAATTTCTAATCAAATTAAAACAACAATCAGAACACTTAATTGTGTTAGGTTCAGGGGCAATGAATTTTAACGAAAATCGAATTCCCCCACCTTATTTCCAAAGACATTCATGGATTCAGGATTTTGAAGATTCTACTATTTATTATAATGATCCAACTTTGTATGCTGACTCAGAATTACTTGTAGGATGGGGACAAGGTATTAATAAAAGATTTTTTATTAAAGATATTGCTACCATTTTAGAAAAACTAATAAAAAAAGTAAGTATCCCTTTTGAAAAAGTGATTTTCTATGGTTCCTCTGCAGGAGGCTTTATGTCCCTAATTCTCTCTGGCTACCTAAAGGATTCCATAGCCCTAGTTAATAGTCCCCAAACCGATTTATTAAAATGGCTGAAAGTTCCAGTTAAACAGGTTTTTAAATACTCATATCCAAATATGTCAGAAACGGAAATTGTTAATAACTATTTTGATCGAATTAACGTAGTACACTTTTATAAACAAATAAAGTATGTCCCAAAAATTTACTATCTGCAGAACGCTTATTGTGAAATAGATGTAAAAGACCATGTAATACCTTTTATTATCGGCATTCAAGGAATGGGAGCTGGATGTCAAGTAAATAAAGTAATTCTTGATTTTTATTATGATGTAAGACCAGGGCCAGCGGTAAGACCTGCGTTAGGTGGACATGGTGCCTTAGGAAAAGCAGATACCCTTAAATATATCGATAAAGTAAAGAGAGAATTTTAGGTTGACATATCCTTAAACAAAACAATCTCCATCTAAATACTTGGGAGATTGTTTTTATTTTTTCTTTACCCTATTTACATTAACGCTACGTAAAGGTTTATAGTGAGCATATAAGGAGGTGAAACAATTGGGATACACGGTTCAAAAGCTCGGCCAATTAGCAGGAGTTAGTACGAGAACATTACGTTATTACGACCAAATTGGACTTCTGGAACCAAGCAGGGTGAATTCGAATGGCTATCGAATTTATGGGCAATCAGAGGTGAATCGTCTTCAGCAAATCCTTTTTTATAAAGAGCTTGGAGTTAGCTTGGATACGATTAAAGAAATACTCTCCTCCTCTACGTTTGACGCAGAAGCGGCGCTAAGAGAACATCGGTTAAAGCTAATAGAAAAACGGCAACAAATAGAGACGTTAATTTGTAATGTGGAAAAGACCATTGCAGAATCTGAAGGGAGAATTACCATGTCAAATAAAGAGAAATTTGAAGGGTTTAAACAAAATTTACTTGCTGAAAATGAAAAGAAATACGGAAAAGAAATTCGTGAAAAGTATGGAAAAGATACAGTAGAACAATCCAATGCCAAGCTCAAGAACCTGTCTGAGGAGGACTATCAAAAGGTGACAACTTTAGAGCAACAAATAAGAGACGTTTTGTCCCAAGCATTTACAAGTGGTGATCCTGCAGGTCCGCTTGCGCAACAAGCAGCCGAGCTTCATAAACAATGGCTTTGTTATTTTTGGCCAACCTACAGCAAAGAAGCGCATGCTGGACTTGCCCAAATGTACGTCGATGATGAGAGATTCACTGCCTACTATGATAAAGATCAACCTGGAACAGCTGAGTTTTTACGTGATGCGATAGCCATTTATACGAAATAATAGGAGGAGCGATTTGCCCCTCCTTTTTTCACAGCATGGACCTGAAAAAAACAAATCTGACTTAAAAGATTTGTCTCTTGTTTTTCTTACTTATTCTTTTTTGACATTTGAGCCGGCTTCGGCATATCGCCTTCGGTCATTCCCGTTATTTCCGTTCGATTCATTTTACTAGTGTCTTTTCCGGCACCAGGTAATGTATTTGCCATTGGTAATTGCTCTAGTTCCTTTCCTCTTGGCAAGTTTACCACCTCCCTTTTCATTTATTAACATGCTCCCTTTCTCTTTAAATACACAGGTAAACAGTGATAATATTTCTTGAGTCACCATCCTTCCTAGCTTCTTACTTCAAAAGTACATAAAAAAAGAATCAGCCCAAAAGAGGCTGATTCTAAAGGTCGTATCCAAATTCAATACTGGTATAAAACATGCGATATCCAAGGGATTGGTATAGTGAAATCGCATTTCGATTATCTCCAAACACTCCTAATGTTGCTTCTATTTTCCCTTTTTCCTTTAAAAAAGTTAATGCTTCAGTAATTAATGCCTTCGCTATACCCTTTCGTCTCCAATCAGGTAATACAAAGATATTTTCAGTGGCACTTCTCTCTTCTCCGAGACTCCATGTCATAATACTACCCACTACATTATTTCCGTCAAATGCCGTAAATGTATCCCATTCTGCACCAGACTTTGTCCATCTTAGATGATTCAAGCTCCAACAAATCCCATTTGGATCTCCAGCAGCCTCTGCACGCAAATACATTTCTTGCTCTTCTTGAGTCTCCATTTTCCAATTTAATACCTTTATATTTGGTGGTAAAGAAAATTGAGGGATTGGTTCTGTTAAATCTCTTTTCATCACTAAATGATTTTGTTTCGATATAAATCCTTTTGATAAATAAAAATCCATCTCCTCTAAATCATCAGAAGAAATCGTATGTGTAAGAGTAATTTTTTTATTGGGGTATTGGCTTCGAATCATTTTAGCTCTAATCATAACTGCATCTGTTAACTCATCCACTGCTTCTTGTGGAACTGTCGTGTTCTCATTTATGGATAAATCCATCTGTAGCTTAAATTCAAAGTCCAAAGGCTTGTTCGGATCTTCGATTAAGCTCCAAGACTGATCGGGAGCAATATGTGCGGAAGCGAGAACTTCTCCTTCTTCACTAACGGCACAGAAAATATTATCTGAAGCATAGTCCCCATTGAATCGATAAGCTAACATTGAAATAAAATCAAACTTGGCAATTTGATTTGCATCCTGTTCCTCATAATTTCTTATTTTATATGGCTTCTTCACTCTCTCCATACGTACATCCTTTCATCCCAATCTCTATTAAGAATTATTCGCCATATATATAAGAATTCCTCTATATGTCAATGTCAATTTGCACCAAGTGTCCACCCCACACGGACAAAATCCCCAAAACTGTCCACGAAGGGTGTCTGTCACCGCAAAAGGTGAAAGATTTTATTGACAGGGGGATGAATGCGTTTTATATTTAATATATCCGATACTGATAATCATTATCAATTAACAAATTATTTACATAAGGAGGTTTCCAATGGTTCGCCTATATACTGACCAACTTTCCGTTGCTTATGGAGAACGAACGATAGTGAAAAACCTCAGCATCCATATACCAGATAAAAAAATTACGACCATTATTGGTTCAAATGGCTGTGGAAAATCGACGTTGCTTAAAGCCATTACACGAATAATTGCTCAACAAGCTGGGACAGTCCTTTTAGATGGAGAGGATATTGCTAAGCAGCATACAAAAGAACTAGCTAGAAAAATGGCCATACTCCCTCAGTCACCAGAAAGTGTTGGTGGACTTACAGTAGGAGAGCTTGTCAGCTATGGACGTTTTCCTTACCAAAAAGGGTTTGGCCGCTTAACAAAACGAGATTTTGAAGTTATTGATTGGGCTCTTGAAGCAACAGGAACAATGGATTTTAAATTCCGACCGGTTGATGCCCTTTCTGGTGGGCAAAGACAACGGGTATGGATCGCCATGGCACTTGCTCAGGAAACCGATATTATTTTCCTGGATGAACCTACCACGTATTTGGACATGGCTCATCAGCTTGAAGTTCTCGAACTGTTGCAAGAGTTAAACCAAAATGAGGGACGAACGATTGTCATGGTTCTACATGATTTAAATCAAGCCGCTCGATTTGCCGATCATTTGATCGCCTTAAAAGCAGGGGAAATTGTAAAAGCTGGAACTTGCGAAGAAGTGATTCAACGTGAGGTATTACGAGAGGTATTTCAAATTGATGCAGAAATCGGCAGAGATCCGCGGACAAATAAGCCAATGTGCATAACCTATAACCTGCTTAAAGGGAATTCACTAAATGAACAACACATGGTTTCCACTCTTACTCCTGTAAGTGTGAATTACTAATGCTACGCCTATTAAATAGAGTTCTATACTAAGAGTTTTCTTGAAAAATAGTTTACTTACGTAGAGGAATTCATCAACGAATTCCTCTCTTTCTTTTGAAATGTAAAAAGTGAGGTGACTAGATTGCTACATAATAACAAACCTATATCGTTTTTCTTCAAATGCATCGTTGCACTTTTTTTATTTATACTCATGTTTAGCATTGCAATGGTTTTCGGAGCCGCGGATACAACTTTCAAGGATGTTTGGCTGGCCTTATTATCCAATCAAACAAGTGAAAAAATATTAATTTTACAAGAGATTCGATTGCCACGGGAAGTTGCTGCGATAGTAGTTGGTGCAGCCCTAGCTGTATCAGGGGCAATCATGCAAGGAATGACACGAAATCCGCTCGCTGATCCAGGTTTATTAGGTCTTACTGCTGGTGCGAATGCAGGACTAGCGATTACCATAGCCCTGCTTCCATCCGCAAATTACTACGGAATCATGCTTGCTTGTTTTATTGGTGCGGCTGTTGGAGCTCTGCTTGTTTTCGGCATAAGTGCAGTAAAAAAAGGGGGATTCTCTCCTTTCCGTATCGTTCTAGCAGGATCAGCAATATCTGCCTTTCTTTTTGCCATTTCAGAAGGTATTGCTATCTTCTTTAAAATCTCAAAAGATGTATCGATGTGGACAGCTGGAGGAGTGATCGGAACCACCTGGGGCCAACTTCAAATAGTAGTCCCGTTCATTATTATCGGAATCATTCTTTCCATTTTTCTATCAAGGCAACTAACCATTCTTAGTTTAAATGAAGAAGTGGCGGTAGGCTTGGGACAGAATACGACTCGTGTAAAAGCCTTTTTATTTGTGATTGTCATCGTTCTTGCAGGGGCCGCTGTAGCCTTAGCTGGTAATCTAGCTTTTGTTGGTTTACTGGTGCCCCATATCGTGCGGGCAATTGTCGGAACGGACTACCGCTTTATTCTTCCGATGTCGACCATTTTTGGTGGAACATTTATGCTGCTCGCAGATACGATTGGACGTACATTAAATTCACCTTATGAAACACCTGTAGCGGCCATTGTTGCCATGATCGGGCTCCCCTTCTTTTTATTTATCATTCGTAAAGGAGGGAAAGAATTCTCATGATTCATCAAAACCTTATAAAAAAACAAAGAGCCCTAGTGATTGCTCTGCTCGTACTTATCCTTGGCACTATGATAGTGAGTTTAAGTCTTGGTTATTCTGCTGTTAGCTATGATCGAATCATACCAACCTTATTAGGGAATGGATCGTTTAAGGAAGAATTTATTCTCTTTGACATCCGTCTGCCCCGCATCGTCATTACCTTGTTAGCAGGAATGGCTCTCGCACTATCCGGTGCCATTCTTCAAGGAATTACACGGAATGATTTAGCTGACCCAGGCATCATCGGAATTAATTCTGGTGCTGGTGTTGCAATAACTGTCTTTTTTCTATTTGCACCAATCGACGCATCAACATTTGCTTACGCGATTCCGATCCTTGCATTTTTCGGAGCTATCCTTACATCAGCACTTATTTATATCTTTTCTTATAAAAAAAGTGTTGGCCTTCAGCCTGTACGATTGGTATTAGTTGGGGTCGGTTTCTCGATGGCACTTTCCGGTGCTATGATCGTTCTTATTTCATCTGCAGAACGAACTAAGGTAGACTTTATTGCAAAGTGGTTGGCAGGAAATATATGGGGGACTGATTGGCCATTTGTATGGGCCATTCTCCCTTGGCTTCTTGTGTTGATTCCCTTTACTTTATACAAGGCGAATCGCTTAAATATTTTAGCCTTAGGTGAGTCCATTTCTATCGGTGTAGGGATTTCGATAGAGAAGGAGAGAATCACTTTATTAATTACAGCTGTTGCATTGGCAGCGTCTGCCGTTTCCGTGACAGGCGGAATAAGCTTCATTGGTTTAATGGCCCCACATATGGCCAAAGCGATGGTTGGACCGAGAAACCAGTTGTTTATTCCCGTTGCACTTCTTGTAGGAGGATGGCTATTATTGTTTGCTGATACCATTGGGCGTAATATTATTGAACCTGAAGGAATTGCTGCTGGTATCATGGTGGCCCTTATTGGAGCACCTTATTTCTTATATCTTCTATTAAAAAAATAAAAAAATGACCCTCTTTTTTATGTAAGAGGGTCTTGTGCTTACTCTAAGATAATTTCACCTGAATAAAGCATACATCATCTTGAAGTTGTTTGTTTTTCAATTCCTTTGACAAATGGAGAAAGAGATTTTTATCCTTTTCTTTTTTCTTCGTTAACTCTGCCAATGAGGAATTCAAATACTCTAAGAGACCGTCAGTGTAAAGAAACAACTCTGTCAAATCTTTATAATAGAGAGTTTCCGCTTGAAATTGATGATTGGGAAGAAAGCCTACAGGTATTTCATTGGAAGAGATTTCTCTTAGCCCCTCCCCTTCCTCAAGGATAAAAGATGGATGTCCCGAATTAATGTAATCTATTCTTTTGTTTTTCATATCAATCAAGAGCACAATACAAGTAAAATACATTCTTGTCATTCTCTCATTTTCGGCTTCTGAGAATAACTCAAGCATATGTTGATTAAGTCTATTTAAAATATAAGTAGGATGGCATGTGTCATATTTTAAAATCGATGTAAGCTCTGCATTAATCGACATCGTTAGTAAAGAAGAAGCAATTCCGTGCCCCATCACGTCCATAATCATAACAAAATACAGATCATCATCTATTTTCTGCCATTTATAGAAATCACCACCAATTTCATGAGACGGAAAATAAGACCCACAGATCGTAATTGATTGATCATCAATATCCTTGCTTAATATTAATTGCTGAATGGTACGAGATAAAGAAAATTCACGCTTTAAATCAAGTTCTAAAAGCTTTTCCTTCGTTACATCCATTTGAATTCCAATAAAATGACTTACCTCTCCTTGTTCAGTAAGAACGGGATTTATACAGACCTCATTCCAGAAAGTAGTTTGATCTTTCCTATAATTTAATATCTCTACCTTAACTTCTTCCTGATTCGCCACTTTTTCTCTAATGACCCTTTTTGTATCCTTACTCGTTAATGGGCCTTGTAGAAACCTACAATTTTTACCCAAAATCTCATCTGGACCATATCCAGTTAGACTTTCGAATCCTTTATTGTGGTAAATAATAGGGTTATCCTCTTGATGTGGATCAGTGATAGTAATTCCTATCCCGGTATGGTCAAGCACGTCCGCCAATAGCTTATTCATTTCTGTTAATTCACTTTTTTGTTTCTTTAATTTTTGTTCCTCTGTAATATCCCGTAAAACAATTTGTAGAAATCCTTCTTCTTTTAAAAGCGTGTACTTTACATTGAATGTTAATGGGTACCCTTCTTTATGATATATTTTAACTTGGAATTCATCTGTTTTTTCTCCAGAAAATACGGCAGCGAAAATAGACAGAGTATATTCTAACGAGTTCGGGTCAAGTGAAATTACCTTTGAAAAGTGCTTGCCTAATATTTCTTCCCTCTTGTACCCAAGCACCTTCTCATAAGATGTATTCACATAGACACAAATACCTTCTGTATCTAATACTGAAATTAGATCCGGAGAACCTTCAATTAATGACTGATAAAAGTTCATATTCATTTTTCCAACTCGAATAGTAATGTTAGTTTTCTTCCACCTTCAGAGTAGGAGATATGCTTTGCACACTTTTTCATAATGGCAATTCCTCTTCCCCTTGTGCTCGGTAATGTTTCTATAAAATATTGATCAGGATCTTTAACCGACATGATCTTTTCTTCGTGGTTGAATCCATCTCCGTTATGCTCAACTTCTATAATGATTTCACTTCCACTTATCTCTGTTGTAACCGTAATAACCAATGAAGAATTGCTTTTTATGCCGTGTTCAAACGCATTATTTACCGCTTCTCGAATAGAGTACATTACCAAATGTAATTTTTCCGCTGCGTAGTTCCCTATATAATCTTCCAATTCCTGTTCAAGTGTCTCGTATTCTTCATATGTTGAAATCTGTATTGATTTTTGCATGTTCTTCTCTTTCACTTCCCTTATTACATACAATATAATACCTTCCTCTATTATGAACCAACAATAACCTTTGTTAGTCAATCATTCTGCAAATATAAAAAAGAGAACTTCTATAAAAAGTTCTCCCTATCCCACTTAGCTATTCTGATGTAAAATAACTCAACTTACAAAGCCTAACAGCTTGGTCTATTTATTACAACTTTGCATATAGTTTAATAGATATTGTGTGAAGGAGTAATTCATTTATGAAAAAATATATGTATTTAATAAGCGTAATTGCTCTCATAGGGCTTGTAGCTTATTTGGAATCTCCAAACTCTACATTCACTCATCCAAATGAAGGTACAAATATGTATTCTTCGATTCCTTCTATTGAGGATGCCGACATTTCTGAAACAACAGAAGCAAATTCTGATGTAGAGAACGAAGAGGAAGAGGCTGTTATTGCATCATTAGAGCTAAAACTAGAAAAAACTGAACTCGTGGATGGTTATATAATCGAAACTTATAGGGAATACGAAATCTATAATAATGAAGCTGGTGAAGTAATTAAATCTGTACCAACAGATCATTACGAGTACTTAAAGTACTTAGATGAATAACTTCAAAAGTCATGTATCTAAACATACCTAATCACCCACCCTACTAATGGGAGGTGAAGATGATGGCAGATGAAAGACCAATCGAATATAGTGGAAAAGTTCTTGACGAAAGAAACACATTAACAGGACCTGATAAGGGGAAAAACGGCTTTCCAAAAACACCAAAAAATGTCCCCATTCGCAATAATCAAAAACAAAGCTAATAATAAACAAAGTGGAGAAGACTGTTAAATGCAGTCTTTTTCTATTACCTTCTCTAAATCCCTAATTTCACAAACGCCTGCTTCACTCCCCACACTTGATGCTCATGAAACAATAAGTTTTCAACTTCGGATATGTGCACCCAAATAGGTTCTTCATCTATTTCAACAGGTTCTTGCACCTTTTCACCAAGTGTAGCCATGTAAAAATGTGCATGATTCAAGGTTGGATATTTCCCCATAGCCAGGTGGTATTTTTGGGCCTGACCAAGATACTCACCCATAAACACCTGAAACCCTGTTTCTTCGAGCATTTCCCTTTGTAAGCACTCCTCGTGATTTTCTTTTTCCTCCAAACCTCCACCAGGTAAAAAGTACCCTCCTCGAGTCGTCCGAATCACCAATATTTGATCTCTTTTTTTATTGAAGATGATGCTATACACACCAATTCTCGTCTTATACTGAAGATTTTCCCCCTTGTTCCCAAAGACCAAAATTTCCTTCATAATCCTTCTCTACTCCTCGTTGTTAGGGTATGTAGCTTGTAAAAAGTCAATCGACTGCACAATTAATTGTTTTAATACCTCAACATTCACGTCATCAAGTTTATTGATATATACGCAGCCCTTTCCTTGCGTATGTTTTCCAAAGCTTTCAAGTAGCTGTTGTCGATTGGAATCACCAGGAGCAAAATATAAGCTTATTTTTGCTTTTCTAGGAGAATAACCGACAAATGGTGCTTCTCCCTCATGACCTGACTCATATTTGTAATGGTATTTCCCAAAACCAATAATACTTGGTCCCCACATCTTTGCTTCGTACCCGCTCGTAGTCGTAAAAATGTCTAACAATCTATAGACATCCTCTTTTTTTCTTGGTTGTTCCACTTGTTCAATAAACTCAAGCACACTGCGGTCTGTTTCCTTTGTCTTTTGTTCGTACATCTTAAAAACCCCTTTCTTTAAAAAAATTTACCATTAATTCTTAGGAAAAGCGAATTCTCCAAAAATTTGGAATCTTATGGTATTATATAAGAATTATATATTATAATGTTGTTATGTTTGAGAGGATGTGCTCATTTGAGAGAAATTACCTTAGGAATTTTAGCTTCTTTGTTTTTTGCTGTTACCTTTATTTTGAATCGTTCAATGGAGCTATCAGGAGGCAGTTGGCTATGGAGTTCCTCGTTACGTTACATTTTTATGGTACCCTTTTTATTTATGATCGTCATGTATAGAAGGAATCTAAAACATATGTGGAAAGAAATGTGTTCCAATCCACTTCCTTGGCTTTTATGGAGCTTTGTAGGGTTTGTTTTGTTTTATGCACCTATTACCTTTGCCGCTGCATTCGGACCAGGCTGGCTCGTTGCTGGTACTTGGCCACTTACCATTGTGGCAGGTGTTCTTCTGGGGCCGCTGTTTTATAAAACGGTGGAATCAAAAAATGGGCCGATCAAGGTTCGGCAGCAAATCCCGATCCAGGCCTTATTCATTTCGTTTTTCATTCTAATAGGTGTTGTACTGATTCAATGGCAGCACGCTCAAAGTTTAACCTTCGAAATTGTGATAGCAAGCACTTTTCCTGTCCTTGTGGCTGCTTTTTGCTACCCGCTTGGAAATAGAAAAATGATGGAGATTTGTGGGGGAAAATTGGATACTTTTCAGCGAGTGTTTGGTATGACCCTTGCTAGCCTCCCTTTTTGGCTACTAATTGCTGGAATTGGATATGTTCAGGTGGGTCCACCCTCGGCTGAGCAAATAACCCAGTCATTTATCGTCGCGATTTCCTCTGGGGTGATTGCCACAACATTATTCTTCATCGCTACAGATCGTGTTAGAGATAACCACGATAAACTAGCAGCCGTTGAAGCAACACAGTCGACTCAAGTCATTTTTGTCATTGTGGGGGAAGTCCTCCTTTTATCCACCCCATTACCGAGTACACTCGCAACAATAGGACTATTTATCGTCATGTTCGGCATGCTATTGCATAGTTTTTCATCGAAAAAGGGACAAAAACCAAACATAAGTGTTAAAAAAGAGACATTTTCTTAAAGAAACACAGTGTAATAGAAGAGTTATTTGCTATTTATGTATTTTACTTGCGATTATTTTTATTTATTTGCGATTGTAAAAGTTTTTTTGCGATTCTCAGATTTTCTTTGCGATT
>NZ_JAKFCQ010000078.1:0-6232 GCF_036676585.1 Robertmurraya sp. | reverse complement strand
TCCATTGAAAAGATCTGGTACATTGTACTTAATGATGAGTTGTGTAAGAAAGGAGCAGGACCTGGCTGCGGCACTTGTTCAAAGCTATGATAATATTCACTCCAAATCTTCGTACCCCAAGCGTCATTAAGGTTTTCTATTGTTTCATAGCGGTACTTTAACCACAGATGCCATTGTTCCTTACACGTATGACACATACATTCGCTCACGTGACACTTAAACTCATTATCAATCTGCCATCCAATTACTCCAGGCAAGCTTCCGACTGCTTTTGCTAGATTTTCGGTAATCATAGCGGCTCTTTCTCGAAAATAAGGATGGTTGGTACATGCATGCTGTCTAGAACCATGCCCCATCGCCTTCCCGTCTCGATCCACATACATACGCTCTGGATGATCATGACTGAACCAAATAGGTGGAGTGGGTGTTGGTGTACACATGACGGACTCGATGCCATTTTCATAGAGTCTTTCTATGATTTTCACAAAAAAGCTTAGCTCAAACTTCCCTTCTTCTGGCTCCATAGTTGACCAGGCAAACTCCCCCATTCTAACTACATTAATACCCGCTTGTTTCATTAACTTAATATCTTCTTCGATCGCCTTTTCATCCCAAAGCTCCGGGTAATAAGCTGCTCCATGATATAACTTCTTCCCCATATTTTTCACCTTCTCTTCTTTGTAAGTCTATCAATCTACTCTTTTATAAAAGACATGATCGGCAGTTTTAATTCCTTTATTCCTTCTATTACGAGCTTTCCGACTTCTTTTGCTCCTGACTCACAAAAGTGAGTGTTATCCTGAAGTCCATTCGGATAATTTGGGTGTTCATTTTCATGAAACCAGACAAACAATTTTTTCGAATCTTCCGGACCTAATGATTGATAGAGCTTTTCTGTCTTTTCCCATAAGTTAATCAATTGTACGTCGAGTGTTTTTGCTAATTGAATCATGGAACTTGGATACTCCCCGAGAGTATTTACTAACCGTCCCTGTTCATCAAAATTTCTTCGGTGGACAGAAGTAACGAGAATCGGAATTGCACCTTTTTCTCGTGCACCATTTACATATTCCGTCAAGTTTAACGGATAGCTTGTAAAGGGCTCGGTACCAAAAGATTTCTGATCATTATGTCCGAATTGTATAAACAGGTAATCGTTCGGCTGAATGAACTCAAGTATGATATCTAAATACCCTTGCTCAATAAAGGTATTGGTACTTGCTCCACCCTTCGCAAAATTAAGAACTTTAATATCCTCTGTAAAAAAAGACTGAAACACTTGGCCCCAACCAGCCATTGGTGCCTCATTCCGAGGACAGCTTGCTACGGTCGAATCTCCAGCCAAAAAAAGCCTGATTCGATTAGTTGTTACATCGCTTTTCACATCTTATCCTCCTTACTGAAAAACTTCTCTTCTAGCCTTTTAGCTAATTCATCATCAGATAATGGATTTCGATGGGTATTTTCCAAATAAATATGCTTTTCTGTTTCTGGCATTAAATATTCCTTGTACCATAAAAAGAATTCTGGACTATCCCCATGCATTCGGACAAATTTCCGGGCTGCTTCTAGAGAGTAAATTGTACTTTCTATATTCGTTAACCAGTCCGCGCGATAAAAGTTTTCCCATTTTCCAACTTCGGCACGTTTGAAAGCAAGTTGACCGTTTTTATAAGCCTTCATTGACTGATATAACTGAACAAATGCAAGCGGATATTCCTCCTTAACATATGAAAGATAAGCGTTACATAACGTGATAAATCCTTTACAGCCAGACACATGAAGTTCAACATGTATCATAAATTGGTCATAGAAACGATTTCGGTCTTGCTCTGAAAGCTGATTGGATAATTCATTACATTGTTCTAATAACTGTTCCCACGCATAAACAGCGCTTTCGCATTTTTCTTTAAACCAGCAAACTTGGTCCTTAAAAGGAATCTCTCCAGTTGCCCAGATCAGTCTAGGATGAGGGGTATTCGTTTTTCCTTCTAGCCAATACCCAATGATTTTTCTTGCTGGATGATGATAAAATTCCTCACCTGCTTTGTCATCTAAATGGGGACCATAGGAGATTGTTTTTTCAAAGTAGCTTTTGTAAAGCTGTGAGATTTCTTTCGTATTCGATGTATACAGACGATTCATGAATGTTTGTATATGCTCTTCTAGTTTTACTTGGCCATAGGTCCATATTTCTTTCACTACATCCAATGGGTATAGATGAGGACGAATATTACCGCTATTAACCAGAACATAGGAGTTAGCGCCCGCATGTAAAGCCTTTTCTACTTCTTCCTTAATGAGTTCAGGAGAAGAGGGAAACATAGTCAAATGATTAGACGCCTGAAGATCATGAAACGTAATATGATAGTAAATTCCATGTTCACCGAGATCATCCGCAGTCGGCAAAGCCGGTATTCGGTAGTTTTCATTCCCTTGTCTTCTCGACACCATTTTTCCATAGCCGTTATCAGCCCAAATCTTAATAATTCCCTCCGGCACATCGATGTGTCCTTCTTTATATAACTCCGCAATTTCACCGTATAAAGCCATAGAACAAACAGGCTCCTCTACAGATTCACATAACATGTCGTATTGTCGTCGCACCACTTTAGATATCATCTTACCCCGTTTTTCAGGTGTATCGAATTCCGGATCATACAGCCAAAATGGCGCATCCCCTTGACCCCGAAATGATAACACCCAGACAATTTTGTCCTCTTTCTGATTCTGTATCGCTTCTTCCCATAACGACTCAAATAACGCTGGATGTTCCTTATAGCTTGGTTTTTTACCAGGAAATGCTCTTAAAAACATTTCCGCTCCTAACGGCTCCGCGTGGTGATGGGTTACCCACAATCCCATTTCTGATGCTAATTTCGCATGAATCCCATGCCTCGGAAGGTCGGTACCAGGGATAACCATATTTCCTCCGCATCTTAATAACGCTTCAAAAACGGGATACCATACCTGTTTCGTAGGTGGATATTCCTCCTTCCACCCGATAAGACAAACTTCATCGTTCACAAACCAGCCTCGGTACGTTACTGCTTTTTCTGGGGAATCAAAATCAGTCGTTGGAATATGTATGTTTGTTTTCGGTTTTATCGGAATATCCGCCCAATACCAAAAAGGATCAACCCCTAAGTATTGTTGGCTGTAATGCAGCAACCCATAGATGATTCCTAAATCGTCATAACCAATAATGTGGATTGACCATTTTCCGAGTTGTTCCAGAAACCGAAAACCAAATGCTTCAGGTCTTTGAGGACATTCATCTGCTGTTTCAGCATATCTAATAACCATATCCACTTTTTCTGTGAAAGTTGTTTCAAGTGAAGGTGATTTTCCCAGTACCTTTTCATGGTCCCGGCTAATCATCTCAACTGCATGCCTGACTGCTGTTGAGACGGTTTTGGGGATAGAAATCATTGAATTTCCATCAATCACCACATATGAAGGTTTCATTTCTTTCCTCCTTTATCACACAATCCATGAATCTATTGATTTAAAGAACCTGTGGAAGCTTTCTACTACCACAGGTTTCAATGTTTACAAGTCTTTATTCTCTCTTTTTAGAAGCAGTGATAAAAAGGCTAGTACAAGCCCTTGTCCCCAACCCTGGACTCGCTTATAAGGAACTTCTTTGTAACCGTTAGCATCGAACATAACAGCTGTTCCTGCCGATACTCCCATTACCGAACCGTCCTCTCTGATTTGACCAAGGATTGCCTCAACCGATTTTTGAATATATTTGTTGTATAGCTTCCCTCTTGTTAATAGTGCAGCAGCAATCCCAGCTGATCCTGATGTTTCAAGATAAGAGGTAGGATCGTCTACAATCGTATGCCAAAGTCCTGACTCTGATTGTAAGCGAACCAAAGCACTTAATTGGTCACGTAATGACCCCTGGATAATCATAAAAGACGGATGCTGAACCTCAATCAATTCAAGTGCTCGTGCCATTGTATAGGCTGCCCAACTATTCCCTCTTGCCCAAAAAATCGAGGACATATGATTTTGTGAAATATTGTCCCAGCCATGATAGTATAGGTTTGTCATGTCATCCTGGAGAAATGTTTCATGTCCATGGTATTGCTTTAAACCAAAGTTGAAATAATCCTCTCTATCTAACAGATGGCCAATTCTCAACAGGAAATACCCAGCCATAAACATCGTATCCACCCATGCTTGCTCCGGAAATTGATACTTACTTCCGTTAACGGTATGCTGCAGGACACCATCTGCAAAGCGCTCGGCATCATGGAGTAAATAGTCTGCCATTTGAGTGGCATATTCGATATACTTTTCTTCATTCGTTTCCTTGTGCAAGGTTAATAGAATATGACCAATGGAAGAAGCATTTACGGTCAGTCTTGGAAGACCATCTTCTAACTCGGCATCGACCCAATCCTTGATGTATTGCAAGTACTTCTCCTCACCGGTTACCTCGTATGCTTCTGCTACACCATATAAAGCGACCCCACCTGGCCAATCCCATCCGAAATCCATTTGAAAGGTCCTTCCGACAACGCGGTCAATGGCCTGAGAAACTTTGTTTTGCTCGAGAATTAATTGTGGCATTTTTATCCTCCTTTTGCTGGTTATCTACTTTGTTAAAGAAAGATCTGCGTTATTTCGTAATAAGTCTTCTATCTTGTATGGCTTATTTTCTTTTACCGAACGCCATACCCCTTCACCAACAGCAATGGAATACGCCCCTGCTTCTGCACCTGCTAAAATCGGATATGAGCGCGTTTGATCGACTCCTAAGAACAGATCCTCCAACAAAACTGGATCTCCTCCCCCATGGCCTCCTCCAGTTTGGAGAACATGAATCGTCTCCTTGGCCCCGCCAAATAACGGATAAAACTCAATCGTCTGTTCAGGAACCTCAAACGGAATTCGGCTTGGCTCATGGTATTCAGTGGTTTCAATTCTCCCTTTCGTACCGTTTATCGCTAATCGATAGCCTTCATACGGAAGAGAGAAGTTTACGGAATAACTCAAGAACGCACCTTTGTCATACTTTACAGTCGCCACATATGTATCTTCAATCTCAATAGAATGATCAAAAATACACGAATCCGGACGATAATGCGTATAGTTTTGTGCTGACTTTTCAATGCTATCTGCTTTAATGTGGTCATCTTTCGCATTCACATTATTTCTGCGGTCGGACCAGCGCATATAGTAATGACACAACTGTTTTTCATCGCAAGTACTACAATACCGATGGTCTGTTGTACTTGGATTAAATTCTCCATCTTTGCCAAAATAATGTAAGGCGCCATAGGCAAACACTTCTTCTGGTTTCTGATCAAGCCACCAATTGACTAGGTCAAAATGGTGAGTTGATTTATGAATCGATAATCCACCTGAAAATTCCCGGTTGCGGTTCCATCTTTTAAAGTAGCTGGCACCATGGTATGTATCTATATACCAATTAAGATCAACCGACGTGACTCTTCCAATTTTCCCTTCTATAATCAATTCTTTAATTTTTCGATGGAACGGATTATAACGATAATTGAAGGCGACAATTACTTTCCCTTTGCTCACCTTTTCCGCTTCTATGATTCTTCTAGCATCGTGAGCATTCGTAACCATTGGCTTTTCTGTAATAACAGTTAAGTTTCTCTCTAACCCTTGTAATATATAGTTGATATGGGTATCATCTCTACTCGTAACAATCACCGTATCAGGATTTGTTTCGTCAATCATTTGTTGGAATTGATCGGGATCATAAGTGGGAAGTGCTAATAATTCTGGAAAGCGTTCCTTGCAAAGTTCAATTCTTCGATCATCGGAATCAAGTAATCCTACAATTTGATTTTGCGAACCAAATTGATGAAGGATGGAGTAAACGAACATTCCTAATGCTCGATTACTTAACCCACATACAACAATTTTCTTCATGGTTCTTCCCCCAATTAGTAACCAAAGTTTTTTAATAAAGAATATCTGGACTCAAATCTTACTCGCATGAACTTTCCTGTCCGAATCAGACCTGCTTTCGGACTCAAAACCTACTCGCATGAACTTCCCTGTCCGAATCAAACCCGCTTTCGGACTCAAAACCTACGCGCATGAACTTTCCTGTCCGAATCAAACCCGCTTTCGGACTCAAAACCTACTCGCATGAACTTTCCTGTCCGAATCAGACCCGCTTTCGGACTCAAAACCTACTCGCATGAACTTTCCTGTCCGAATCAGACCCGCTTTCGGACTC
>NZ_JAKFCQ010000077.1:0-29262 GCF_036676585.1 Robertmurraya sp. | reverse complement strand
ATACTGGTCTAGTGGCGATAGCGAAAAGGTCACACCCGTTCCCATACCGAACACGGAAGTTAAGCTTTTCAGCGCCGATGGTAGTTGAGGGTTTCCCTCTGTGAGAGTAGGACGTCGCTAGGCTGTATTACAGATTTAATTATTATTGTCGCGGGGTGGAGCAGTCTGGTAGCTCGTCGGGCTCATAACCCGAAGGTCGCAGGTTCAAATCCTGTCCCCGCAATCAATTGTTCTTCAAGGAAACTTGAAGATACCCTGGTCCCGTGGTGTAGCGGTTAACATGCCTGCCTGTCACGCAGGAGATCGCCGGTTCGATCCCGGTCGGGACCGCCATTTTCATATTTTAGTAGAACCAAACGAACCAAAATGGATTCGTTTTTTTGTTTTTTATAGAGACTTTTTAATAAAAGACGATATTTATGGCTAAAATGGAATGAAAACAGTGTAGAACACGGTTGTGAACACTCTAATATCGATAAAAATGAATGTTATTGTGTATTTACTTGTGATTCTCGAGATATATTTGCTATTTTAAAAATTTACTTGCGATTCTCGAGATATATTTGCGATTTTAAAAATTTATTTGCGATTCCCAAGTTATATTTGCGATTCTAAAAATTTACTTGCGATTCTCAAGAGATATTTGCGATTCTAAAAATTTACTTGCGATTCTCAAGAGATATTTGCGATTCTAAAAATTTACTTGCGATTCTCAAGAGATATTTGCGATTCTAAAAATTTACTTGCGATCCCAAGATTATATTTGCGATTCACAATATATATTTGCGATTACAAACCAACGATCTTTGCGCAAACTCAACTAACTCAATCGCACACCAAAAAACTACATACCATTCCAACCTTTTTTGCTCATTTTTTTAAAATCATGTACACTTATAAGAGACTAGCCTTAGGATCCTGTCCTAAGGCTTTTTTATAAAAGAATTGGGTGATTAATTCAATGAACGAATACATAGTTAGAACAAACAGTACGGAAGAGACTTTACAATTTTCAAAGGAACTTGCACAAAAGCTTCAACCGGGAGATGTGATTACATTAGAGGGTGATCTTGGTGCAGGTAAGACGACTTTTACAAAAGGGCTCGCAGTGGGACTTGATATTAACAAAAACGTAAGTAGTCCGACTTTTACTATTATAAAAGAATATAACGGAAGACTTCCGCTTTATCATATGGATGTGTACCGTTTAGAGGATTCCTATGAAGACTTGGGCTTTGATGAATATTTTGAAGGTCAGGGAGTAACGGTTGTGGAGTGGGCTCATCTTATTGAAGAGCAACTACCAAACGAGCTTCTACAAATAAAAATTACTCATGGAGAAGAGAATTCTCGGATTTTAACGATAACACCAAAAGGAAAACGATATGAAATGCTTTGTAAGGAGCTATTTGCCTAATGAAAGTACTAGCAATAGATACATCAAATTATCCACTAGGTATTGCCTTAATAGATGACCAGCAAGTGATTGGGGAGTACATAACGAATATTAAAAAGAATCATTCGGTCCGTGTGATGCCAGCGATTGAAAACCTATGCAGGGAATGTGACGTGAAGCCAGCAGACCTAGAGAAAATTGTCGTCGCAGAAGGTCCTGGCTCTTATACGGGTGTTCGTATAGGAGTAACGATTGCGAAAACATTAGCGTGGACGTTACAAATTCCTCTTGTTGGGGTTTCGAGCATAGAAGTGTTAGCTGCATCAGCTGCACGGTACTTCCCAGGCTATGTGGCTCCATTATTTGACGCTAGAAGAGGACAAGTCTATACCGGCCTGTATCGCTCCCAAAATGGTTCACTCGAAACAGTTATAAAGGACCAATTGGTATTAGCGACAGATTGGGCAGAGCGCTTAAAGGAGCTTTCTGATCCTGTTTTGTTTGTTGGCAATGATCTATCGATTCACAAGGAAGTTCTAGCAAATATGATGGGAGATCAAGCAAGATTTGCTCACTACACAGAAAATAATCCACGTCCTGGAGAGCTAGCTCAATTAGGGATCAATCGTGAACCAGTTGATGTACACACCTTTGTACCAAATTATATTCGATTAGCTGAAGCTGAAGCGAAATGGCTAGAAGGGAAGAAAGAAAATGATGCAAAATGAAGAGACTCACTCATTAACTGATTCCTTAGTGTTTCGATATTTGAAGGAAGAAGATATTGATCAAATCTTAAAAATTGAGGAACTTTCATTTGCAACCCCTTGGACTAGGCAATCATTTGAAAATGAGTTAAATCTAAATCAATTCGCTGTCTATCTTGTTTTAGAAAAGGAAGGTCAAGTTATAGGTTATTGTGGAATGTGGCTGATTGTTGATGAGGCACATATTACCAACATAGCGGTCTTACCTGAATTTCGTGGGCAAAAGCTAGGAGAAGCGATCCTTCGTATGATTATGGAGGTTGCAAAGAAGAGGGGTGCAAAAACGATGACACTTGAGGTACGTGTTTCGAACACAGTCGCACAATCTTTGTACCGTAAGCTCGGTTTTATGAACGGTGGAATACGCAAGAACTATTATACTGATAATTATGAGGATGCATTAGTCATGTGGGTGACATTATGAGTGGAAAAAATCAATATATATTAGGAATTGAAACAAGCTGTGATGAAACAGCTGTTGCCATTGTAAAAGATGGACACGAAATTGTAGCAAATATCGTTGCTTCACAAATTGAAAGCCATAAGCGATTCGGCGGAGTGGTTCCTGAGATTGCTTCTCGACATCATGTGGAGCAAATCACGATTGTAATAGAAGAAGCAATGAGAGTGGCTGAATTACAGTTTTCAGATATTGATGCGATTGCTGTAACGGAGGGACCAGGGCTTGTGGGTGCCTTATTAATAGGGGTAAACGCAGCCAAGGCACTAAGCTTTGCTCACGGTATTCCTCTTGTAGGAATCCACCATATCGCTGGTCATATTTATGCGAATCGGTTGATAAAGGAAATGGATTTTCCACTATTATCATTAGTTGTTTCTGGTGGACATACAGAGCTTGTTTATATGAAGGCTCATGGCCACTTTGAGGTGATTGGAGAAACGAGAGACGATGCTGCGGGCGAAGCGTACGATAAAGTGGCTAGGACGTTAAAAATGCCATATCCAGGCGGACCACATATTGACCGATTAGCAGCTGTTGGTTCACCTATTATTGATTTACCGAGAGCTTGGTTAGAGGAAGGGTCATATGATTTTAGCTTTAGTGGATTAAAATCAGCAGTTATCAACACCGTCCACAATGCAGAGCAAAGAGGGGAAGTCATTGCACCTGAAGATCTTGCAGCAAGTTTTCAACAAAGTGTTATCGACGTGTTGGTAACTAAGACAGTACGTGCGGCCAAACAGTATTCAGTGAAGCAAGTGTTACTAGCAGGAGGAGTAGCTGCTAATAAAGGACTGCGTAGCGCACTGGAGAGAGAGTTCGCTGCTATTGAAGGTGTAGAATTAATTATTCCTCCACTCTCTTTATGCACAGATAACGCTGCCATGATTGCTGCTGCTGGAAGTGTCATGTATGAAAAAGGACAAAGAAGTGACTATTCCTTAAATGCAAATCCCGGATTAGACCTATCTATCCACAACACATAACTTTAGGAAAAAGTCCCTATCACGTGATAGGGGCTATTTTTTGTGTATAAACACTGTTTCGACAAGTTTCACTGTGTATAATGTGGATAAAATAAACTAAAATTGTGGATAATGTGGAAAACCCTGTGGAAAGCACATATAAAAACAATTTACTTGTGAACAAAATTGTGGAAAAGAAAAAACCGGGATAGATTCATTCTCCCGGTTCTTTCTGCTTATTCAGCAAGTTCACTCCATTCTTCTAGTAACTCATCTAATTGGAGTTTTGCTGTTTCATTTTCTTCATTAATTTTGAGCACTCTTTCGTGGTCTTGAAAAATTTCTGGATCACAAAGCAGTGTATTATTCTTTTCAATCGTTTCTTCGAGCTGTTCAATCAATCCTTCTATTTCTTCGATGCGTCGCTTTCGTTGACGCTCTAATTTCTTGGCTTCCTTATCGATTTGATACGTATTTTTTTCTGGAGAAGCTACCGCGGTAGCTGCAGCCTTTTCTGCTTGTTCTATGGCTTTCAACTCTTCTTGTTCAAGCTTCTTTTCCACGTAATAATCATAGTCCCCAAGGTACTCAACAGCCGCGGTTTTACTTAGCTCAATCACCTTCGTTGCAATGCGATTAATGAAGTATCGATCATGAGAAACAAATAAAATAGTTCCTGGATAATCCACTAGCGCGTTTTCTAATATTTCCTTACTGTCCAAGTCCAAATGGTTGGTAGGCTCATCTAGTATAAGGAGATTGGCCTTTTGCATCATAAGTTTAGCTAGTGCTAGACGTGCCTTTTCCCCACCGCTAAGAGTGGATACCGTTTTTAACACATCGTCGCCGGTAAACAAGAAATTCCCTAGTACAGTCCGGATTTCCTTTTCACTTTTCAGAGGATATTCGTCCCAAAGCTCATTTAAAACTCGCTTGTTTGAAGTAAGAGCCGCCTGTTCCTGGTCATAATAGCCAATGCTAACGTTGGAACCATAGTGAACTTGTCCCTCTAAGGGTTGTAACGTTCCTTGGATGGTTTTAAGTAAGGTTGACTTTCCAATCCCATTCGGTCCAACTAAGGCAACGGAATCGCCTCTAGTAATTCTGAGGGAAAGTCCCTCAGCTATCCGTTCATCATGATAGCCAACGGATAAGGAATGAACATTTAACACCTCATTGCCACTTTGCTTTTCAATATCAAAACCGAAGGAGGCGGACTTCTCATCTCCAAGAGGTTTGTCCATAACTTGCATTCTCTCAAGCTTCTTCCTTCTACTTTGAGCCCGCTTGGTGGTCGATGCACGAGCAAGATTCTTTTGAATAAAGTCCTGGAGCTTGGCTATTTCATCTTGCTGTTTTTCGTATTGCTTTAGATCACGCTCGTAGTTTTCGGCTTTTTGTTCAAGATAAGAACTGTAGTTTCCTGAGAATTTGCTGATTTGATTCCTAGAGATTTCGTACACTTGATTGACCACTTTATCTAAAAAGTAGCGATCGTGGGATACAATCAAGATGGCACCCGTGTAGCCAGTCAGATATTGCTCTAACCAAGACAAAGTATCAATATCTAGATGGTTGGTAGGTTCATCTAATATAAGAATATCAGGTTTAGTTAATAACAACTTCGCAAGAGCTAATCGAGTTTTCTGGCCACCACTCAAGCTATCAATTTTTGTAGAGTAATCAAATGAGTGGAAATTTAATCCATGTAGGACAGAACGTATATCAGACTCGTACTGATACCCCCCATTCTCCTTAAATTCATTTTGGAGATGGTCATATTCTTTTATTGTCCGCTCGTACAAAGTAGCATCTTCAAATACGGTAGGATCAGCCATCTTTTCCTCGAGCTTACGAAGCTCTTTCTCTTGATTCATGACTTGTTCAAAAACGGTAAGCATTTCTTCCCAAATGGATAATCCGGAAACAAGACCTGTGTTCTGAGCCAAATACCCGATCGTTACATGTTTGGGCTTGATTAAATCACCTGATTCATAGGAAAGGTGACCGGCAATAATCTTGAGTAAAGTAGATTTCCCGGCCCCATTTCGGCCTACTAAGGCAATACGGTCTCTTGTTTGAACTTCTAGTTTTATATTCGATAAAATAAGGTCAGCTCCATAAGACTTGGAAAGCTGGTTCACTTGTAGTAGTATCATTGATTTCACCTCTATACTTCTACGGTTAGTGTATCGCATTCAATACGGATGAGCAATGATATGAGTTGTGAACTATGTTACAATGTTTTCACACAGAACGAGGAAAATAGTGTATGATTTTGAAAGAGGTGTATAATTGATGTCAGAGTTCACTCATTTTAATAAAGAAGGCAGAGCGAAAATGGTAGATGTGAGTGATAAGCCCGAAACGGTACGGACGGCCATTGCCCATTCTAGTATCACAGTCAATCAAGAGATATATGATCGTATCACACATAACCAAATGAAAAAAGGTGATGTGCTAGCAGTCGCACAGGTTGCTGCCGTTATGGCTTGTAAAAAAACATGGGATATTATTCCAATGTGTCATCCTATTCCACTTACTGGTGTCGATATTTCTTTTGATTGGGAATCAGATAACAATTGCCATACTCTACATATATCTGCTAGTGTAAAGACAAAAGGGAATACAGGAGTAGAAATGGAAGCGTTAACAGCCGCTTCTGTTTGTGCGCTTACTGTTTATGATATGTGTAAAGCAGTAGATAAAGGAATGGTTATCGGGAAAACATACCTTGTTGAAAAAACTGGTGGAAAAAACGGTGACTTTAAAAGAGAAGAGAAACTATATTAGTTAAAGGTAGAAGGTAGGGGAAGAACGATGAGTAATGAATCAATGAAAATCCCACAAGCAACGGCGAAAAGACTACCATTGTATTATCGCTTTTTAAATAGTTTACACTCATCAGGAAAGCAACGAGTTTCATCTGCTGAACTAAGTGAGGCGGTGAAGGTCGATTCTGCAACGATTCGAAGAGATTTTTCATACTTTGGTGCGTTAGGCAAAAAGGGATACGGTTACAATGTAAACTATCTATTATCCTTTTTCCGTAAAACACTCGACCAAGATGAGTTAACGAAGGTTGCTTTAATTGGAGTGGGGAATTTAGGGACAGCATTTTTAAATTATAATTTCTTAAAAAATAATAATACAAAAATTGCTGTTGCATTTGACGTAGTAGAAGATAAGGTAGGCACAAAAATTGGAGAAGTGCCCGTCTATCATATGGATGATCTAGAAGAGGTTATTGAAAGAGAAGATATTCAGGTAGCGATATTAACCGTTCCAGCAACGGTCGCACAATCCATTACTGATCGAATGGTTCAAGGAACGGTGAGAGGAATTTTAAACTTTACACCGGCCCGATTAACGGTTCCATCATCAATAAGGGTTCATCATATTGATTTGGCTATTGAGTTACAGTCACTTGTGTACTTTTTAAAGCACTATTCAGTGGATGAAGAAATGGTAGAGGAATAAACAACAAGCCGCCCCTTAGTGGAGCGGCTATTTCTTTTGCTGTTTCTTAATCTCTTTAATTTTAAAATGTAAAAGAATCATCCGAATGCCTGAACCAATATCAAATGTTGCTAGCAAGACAAGCAGGTAAGTAAAAAAGCCCCACTCTCCATTTTGTTGTAAGTCCTGAATCGCAAACACTGTGAACAGAGCACCTAAGACGATGTATATAATTCCTGAGAATAAAGGTGACTGTCTCATAAGAAGAATCCTCCAATAAAGCTTTGCATTTGTTCTGCTTGTTTGATTAATTTTTCTAAGTCTTCCCTATATACGGATTGCACAAGTACAACGAACGTATTCATTGATACGTGAGCAACGATTGGAACGAGAATACGATTGGTTTTTACGTACAAATACGCAAAGGTGAATCCCATCGCCGAATAAAGTAGGGTATGCTCAGGCTCCATATGGGCAAATGAAAAAATGACGGAGCTAAGCAACGCAGATAGGAAAAAGTTAAAACGCTTATAAAATGCCACAAAAATGATCTTACGAAAGACAATTTCTTCTAATATAGGACCAATAACTGAGCTAACGACAATCATAATAGGAAAAGTTTCAATGATACGTAAAATCTGTTGTGTATTATCAGATCCTACCTCAATACCAATCAAACGTTCAATATTCGCAGCAAAGGCTTGGGCAAATAGGGCAAGAAAGACACCTGTGATGGACCAGAGGATCGACCGACCTAAGCTTGCTCCGTTTCTTACTTCATTTGCAGTTACCATCTCTTTACGCAACAGCAGCAGGACAACAACAAGTGTGATAGAAAAGCTGATGACAAGCCAAGTGACACCTGCAAACCCTTGAGAGTGATTTGTATTAAAACCAATCATTTCCATTACAAGAGAGGTTATAGGGACACCAATAAAGCTTGAAAGCTGCATTGCAATATAAGCAATTAATATAATCCAATATTCACGTTTCAAAACAAGTCTCCTTTTCAATCCAATATAGTTATTCTACTCGTAAACATCAGGTTGTATCAAATAAGAAGAATTATTGTCCGTATTTTAGCATTATATGGATAGAATAGATGGAAAAGTACATACTTAGTAAGGTTGTATAATTAACAAGTTATGGGAGGACTTTTACAAAAAATTTATAAAAAAAAGCGGTTTCTCGCTTGCAAAAAAAGAAGAGATTCATTAATATAATAGTTGTGTTAGCACTCTAGTTAAGTGAGTGCTAATAATAAAATCTTACATATATTTGAGGAGGTTGTTTCACTTGTTAAAGCCACTAGGTGATCGCATTGTAATTGAGCTAGTTGAAACGGAAGAAAAAACGGCAAGCGGTATTGTACTACCAGACTCTGCTAAAGAGAAGCCTCAAGAAGGCAAAGTAGTTGCTGTCGGCACTGGCCGCGTACTTGAAAGCGGTGAGCGTGTAGCTCTTGAAGTTTCTGTGGACGACCGCATTATCTTCTCAAAATACGCTGGCACAGAAGTTAAGTTCGAAGGAAAAGAGTACTTAATTCTACGTGAAAACGATATTCTTGCTATTCTTGGATAAGAGTAGAACTTTCTTATTTTAAAACTAAACGAAGACAGAATAGATTGAAAAAACTCGAGGAGGGTATTTTACAATGGCTAAAGAAATTAAGTTTAGTGAAGACGCACGTCGCTCGATGCTTCGTGGGGTAGATGCACTTGCAAATGCGGTAAAAGTAACATTAGGACCAAAGGGACGTAACGTGGTTCTTGAAAAGAAATTCGGTTCACCACTTATTACAAATGATGGTGTAACAATTGCAAAAGAAATCGAACTTGAAGATGCATTCGAAAACATGGGTGCTAAGCTTGTTGCTGAAGTAGCTAGCAAAACAAATGATGTTGCTGGTGACGGTACGACAACTGCAACGGTTCTTGCTCAAGCGATGATCCGCGAAGGCTTAAAGAACGTTACAGCTGGTGCGAACCCAATGGGTATCCGTAAAGGGATGGATAAGGCAGTAGCAGTAGCGGTTGAAGAGCTTCGTGCGATTTCTAAGCCAATTGAAAACAAAGCTTCTATCGCACAAGTTGCAGCTATTTCTGCAGCTGATGATGAAGTAGGACAATTAATTGCTGAAGCAATGGAGCGCGTTGGTAACGACGGCGTAATCACAATCGAAGAATCAAAAGGCTTCACTACTGAGCTTGATGTAGTAGAAGGTATGCAATTCGATCGTGGATATGCATCTCCATACATGGTAACTGACTCTGATAAAATGGAAGCTGTTTTAGACAATCCATTTATCTTAATTACTGACAAGAAAATTGGAAGCATCCAAGAAATCCTTCCAGTTCTAGAGCAAGTTGTACAACAAGGTAAGCCATTATTACTTGTTGCTGAGGATGTAGAAGGAGAAGCATTAGCTACTTTAGTAGTTAACAAGCTTCGTGGAACATTCAATGCAGTAGCGGTTAAAGCTCCTGGTTTCGGTGACCGTCGTAAAGCTATGCTTGAAGACATCGCTATCCTAACAGGTGGAGAAGTGATCACTGAAGAGCTAGGTCGTGACCTTAAGTCTGCAACGATTCAATCTTTAGGACGCGCTTCTAAAGTTGTTGTAACAAAAGAAAATACAACAATCGTTGAAGGTGCTGGAGACTCTGCACAAATCGCAGGTCGTGTAAACCAAATACGTGCGCAAATGGAAGAAACAACTTCTGAATTTGACCGCGAAAAATTACAAGAGCGCTTAGCTAAGTTAGCTGGCGGTGTAGCAGTTGTTAAAGTTGGAGCTGCTACTGAAACAGAATTAAAAGAGCGCAAGCTTCGTATTGAAGACGCATTGAACTCAACTCGTGCAGCTGTTGAAGAAGGTATCGTTTCTGGTGGTGGTGTTGCCCTACTTAACGTATACAAAAAAGTGGCTGCTATCGAAGCAACTGGCGACGTAAAAACAGGTATCAACATCGTATTACGTGCGATGGAAGAACCAGTTCGCACAATTGCACACAATGCGGGTCTTGAAGGATCTGTTATCGTAGACCGCTTAAAGCGTGAAGAAATTGGAACAGGCTTCAACGCAGCTACTGGCGAGTGGGTAAACATGATCGAAGCTGGTATCGTTGACCCAACTAAAGTAACTCGTTCAGCTCTTCAAAACGCTGGATCTGTTGCAGCAATGTTCTTAACAACTGAAGCAGTTGTTGCTGACATTAAAGAAGATACTCCTGCAATGCCTGACATGGGCGGCATGGGTGGAATGGGCGGCATGATGTAATAATGCCCCTCAACCCTTGATATGACTGGGTTTGTTGGTAAGGTGAGAGTGGTTTGCTAACATTGAGGATTTTAACGGAGGCCTCTCATGAGTTCGATGAACTTGTGGGAGGCTTCTTTTTTCAAACCTTCCTTTTTGTTCTTTTTCAAAGTTCTCGTCATAAGCAATTATTTTTTAAACGCTTCCCTTTATTGTTTAAGGGGCTTATTTTTAGTTAAGCTAAAACTTGTTGACATTTAAGAGAACTCGTTATATTATTATCTATAAATGAATATCAGAGCTTTATAAGGATTGTTACTGAAAGCAGGCAAGACCTTATTTTTATGTAAACGTTAACCATATAGTTAATAGTTAACGTTTACATGAAAATAGGTCTTTTTGTGTGCGAAAAAGTTGATTCAAAGGAGGGGAACAACTTGAAAATTACTAGAGTTATAAACAATAATGTCATTTGTGCCATAAATCCCCGACGTCAGGAACTAATACTTTTAGGCAATGGAATAGGCTTTCAAAAGAAAAAAGGGGACCCAGTAGATATAGAAAAAATAGAAAAAGAATTCTATTTAAAATCAAAAAATGTTGCAGGAAAGCTATATGCATTACTTGCTCAAATTCCAATGGAGTATATGCGTGTTTCAGAGAGTATTATTAAGACTGCTAAATTAGAACTTAAAGCAGAATTAAATGATAATATATATATAACATTAACGGATCATATTAGTTTTGCAGTAACCCGATACAAAAATGGTGTAGAATTTAAAAATGGGTTATTGTGGGAAATAAAGAAGTTTTATGCTTCAGAATATAAGGTTGCTCTTAAAGCTTTGGATATTATTAATAGAGAATTTAATGTTAATTTGAAAGAGGATGAAGCAGGAGCTATCGCGCTTCATATTATTAACGCTGAACTAGGATACGATATGGAAGGAACTGTTAAGATTACGCAGTTCATTCAAAAGATTTTAAAGATAGTAAGATATTATTTTAAAGTCGATTTAGATGAAGATTCTTTATATTATGTGAGATTTATTACTCACTTGAAATTTTTTGCTTATCGTTTGTTCAGCACTACAAACATTCCTATAGAAAACAGTGATATCGATTTCCAAGAATTAATTAAATCAAAGTACAAAGAGGAATACCAATGTAGTTTGAAAATCAGAGAACAAATAAGACAAGTTTATGGAAAAGAACTAACCGATGAGGATCTGATATATTTAGCTGTTCATATTAGACGAGTTATAATTAACTAAATTTTATTACACATTTAAATATTAGAACATTAACTAGGAATGTTACTGATTAAGCAGGCATGACCTAGGGTCCCGATATGTAAAGAGACACGATCACTATTCTTTACATTCCGGGACCCTAGGTCTTTTTTTTATTTATTTAAATATGGGAGGATTATATGGACTATCAAAAAACAGCTACCGATATATTAAATCATGTCGGTGGGGAAAAAAACATTGAGCATGTCACACATTGTGCAACGAGATTACGCTTTAACTTAAAAGATGATTCCAAAGCAGACACTGATTCAATTAAGAAGATAAAGGGCGTATTAGGTACCGCCAATAGTGGTGGACAGTATCAAATTATTATTGGAAGTAATGTAAACAATGTTCATGATGAACTGATTAAGTTAGGTAATTTTAAAACCGATACCACTGATAACTCAGGTAATAAGAAGAGAGGTTTTTCGCTTATTTTAGATACGCTATCTGGTATTTTTACGCCTATTTTACCAGCAATGATAGGCTGTGCAATGATTAAGGCATTGCTTGTTATCTTAAGTGTCACTTCTTTAATATCTAAGGAATCTGAAATTTTTACCATTTTAACATTTATTAGTGATTCAGCTTATTATTTTCTACCAATGTTATTAGCTTGGAGTGCTGCAGTAAAATTTAAAGTAAATGTTGGATTAGCGATTGCACTTGCCGGTGTATTGTTACACCCTACTTTTTCAACATTGTTGAGTAGTGAAGACGCTATTACATTTTTAGGTATTCCTGTTACTAAAGCTACCTACGGCTCCTCCGTTATCCCAATTATTTTGGCTGTTTGGGTCATGTCCTATGTGGAGAAATTTGCAGATAAGGTTTCGCCTAATATAATAAAAACAATGCTTAAACCTTTGCTTATCATTTTAATCATGGCTCCATTAACTTTAATTACTATCGGCCCACTAGGAGCAATAATAGGTAACTATGTTGCGGAATTTGTAGGTTTTGTTAATACGAACATGGGTTGGTTAGTCTCAGGTATCGTTGGGGCAACATTTCCTTTCTTGATTATGACAGGTATGCATTATAGTTTAGGTCCTATTGCGATAACAGCTTATACAACAACGGGATTAGAACCAATTGTAGGACCAGGTATGTTAATCCACAGCCTTGCTCAAGGTGGAGCTGCATTAGCAGTTGCTTTGCTAACAAAGGATAAGCAGGTTAAACAAATTGCAAGCTCTACCAGTGCAACAGCTGTACTTGGAGTTACAGAACCTGCACTCTTCGGGATTGCACTAAGATTTAAAAAGGCGTTAATCGCTATTGTTATTGCAGGAGCAGTCGGTGGGATTTATGTTGGGTCCTTTGGTGTTGCACGATCTGCAATGGGTATAACGGGGCTAGCTACTTTGCCGGCCTTTATTACAGAAGATCCTTATAATTTATTACATGCTGTAATTGGTTGTGCGATAGGCTTTTTAGTGGCTTTCGTGATGGTATTTATTTTAAGATTTAAGGATGTAGACGAAGAAGAGTCTCAAGAGAAGGATGAAGAAAATGATCTAGTGAAAATTCATCAATCACTTAAAAATAGTGTTCTTACATCACCGTTAAAAGGTGATGTAGTGGAATTAAATAATGTTAAGGATGAAACTTTTTCAAGCGGAGTTTTAGGAAAGGGTATTGCTATTCTTCCTAAAGAAGGACGCTTATTCTCACCTGTAAAAGGTAAAATAACCACTATATTCCCTACTCTACATGCTATAGGAATAACATCCGAAGACGGAATTGAAATGTTAATTCACATAGGCTTGGATACTGTTAAATTAGAAGGGAAATATTTTAAAGCCAAAGCAAAGAGTGGCGATCAAGTAAACGTTGGCGATTTATTAATAGAATTTGATATAGATGGAATTAAAAATGAAGGCTATGATTTAATTACTCCAATTATTATTACTAACACAAATAAATATCTGGATGTTCTAACTACAGAAAAGGAAACAATTGATACAGAAGAAATACTATTAACGATTGTATCTGATCAGTATATGTCTGAGAGGGGAAAAGAAAATGAATAAAAAAAATGTATTACCTGTTGATTTTATGTGGGGAGGAGCCACTGCAGCGAATCAATATGAGGGCGCTTGGAACGTAGGAGGTAAAAAGGCAAGTACAGCGGATGTTATGACTGGTGGATCGCATACGACTCCAAGACGTATTACTAAACATATAGAAGAAGGAACTTATTATCCTTCCCATGAAGCAGTTGACTTTTATCATCATTATAAAGAAGATATCAAATTATTTGCTGAGATGGGATTTAAATGTTTTAGAATGTCTATTGCTTGGTCAAGAATATTCCCGAATGTTGATGATAAAGTAGCAAATGAAGAAGGGCTTAAATTCTACGACAACGTCTTTTCTGAATTGAAAAAATACAATATTGAACCTATTGTAACCATTTCTCATTATGAAGCTCCTTTCGCTTTAACTGAAAAATATAATGGCTGGGCATCTAGAGAGGCCATTGATCATTATGTGCGCTATTGTAATACACTTTTCAAGCGTTATAAAGATGTAGTTAAGTATTGGATAACTTTTAATGAGATTAATAGCTTAATGGTTCCTGCAGGTGCATTTATAGCTGGAGCATTGTTAGTAGATGACAGTGGCATTTTTAACAATATAACTGTTGATAGCTCTCAAATGAGATTTCAAGCATTACATCACCAACTGGTTGCTAGTGCAAAAGCAGTGAATATAGCTCATCAAATTAATCCTGATTTCAAGGTTGGGTGTATGATTAATTATAGCTTGGGCTATGCAAGCACATGTAATCCTAAAGACATTATCAAAGCTCAAAAGCAAGACCAAATTAATAATATGATTTGCGGGGATGTGCATGTTCGTGGGGAGTATCCAACATTCACAAAACGTTATTTTGAGGAAAGCAATATTAAAATTGAGATGGCAGAAGGGGATGAAGAAACACTAAAAAATGGCTGTGTGGATTTCTATACGTTCAGTTATTATAAGTCTCATGTTGTTGGGACTCGCCCCGAGGGTGATGTAACGCAAGGCAATGTATTTGGTGGATTTAAAAACCCTTACTTAAAAGCTAATGACTGGGGATGGCAAATTGATCCTGAAGGACTACGATATGTACTGAATCATGTGTATGACCGTTACAAAATCCCAATGATGGTTGTTGAGAATGGTTTAGGTGCTGTTGATATTGTAGAAAAGGATGGAAAAATAAACGATGATTACCGTATAAAGTTTCTTAGAGAACACATTGAACAAATGAAGGAAGCGGTATACGATGGTGTAGAACTAATAGGATATACTCCATGGGGTTGTATTGATATAGTTAGTGCATCAACAGGAGAAATGAAGAAACGCTATGGCTTTATCTATGTAGATAAAGATAATGATGGAAAAGGTACTTTAAATAGACGTAAAAAGAAAAGTTTTAATTGGTATCAGCAAGTAATAGCGACAAATGGAGAGGAAATATAATTAAAGCATTAGCTTCGGCATAATTATATTGAAAAACTTGTTCGCAAGTACCAACAAACTACTTATAATTAGGATTGGTAGTTTTGTCTAAATCTTAATATATAAGGTAACGGGAAATGTTCCAAAATCTCTTGAGACAACAGCAACAATCAAATGATCCATTTTAAAACATGGGGAAGGTTGAAGAAAGTCAGCTAACTGACCTATCTGAAAAAAACCCATTTACTAAGCAACGGAATTTAAATAATAGAGGTGAAAATAATATAGTCCGCACTCATGGTGTTAACCCTCAATGGAACCAATTATCAGAAGAAGCAAGATTAAAAGCAACTGGAAAAATGGGAGGAATTTCGGGCAAGGGAATGGGGCTTGCTCTAGATGTAACATTAAAAGTTAAGGGATTAAACAACGAAAATAAAAAATCAAATAGTTGAATATAACAGCAGGAAGAGAACCCTTCTTTAAATAGTTTATTCTGTTCTTTAATTAGTTGAGTCATTTATTAAAATTTCGCTTTAATTTACTGTTCGTATGAAAAATTGAATTCATTATTTAGGGCTCCTTTTGCTTTGTTTAGTTGAGTTTTTTAAAAATCATATGTTAGAAGGTAAAATCATAAACTGCTAACAATTTTGCTAACGCAATCCCATAAAAAACGGTAAATCCCCGTTAAAGATGTTACAGTAAGGAACATCCGAAACGTTGATCTACCGCACTTTTTGCACTCAATGTTAACAATATTACACTCTAGCAACCTACGGGCGGCATGATGTAATCATGTCCTCCATCCCTTGCGATATGAGGGTTAATAAGTAAGATGAGAGTGGAAAACTAACATTTTGCTAACATAGAGGATATTAACGGAGGTTTCTCATAAGTTAACTAACTTATGGGAAGCTTCCTTTTTTATTTTGTTTACGATTTGTTCCTGCGAAAATTTAATGAAACTTACTTATGGTTAAACCGTATATATAAGGTAATAAAAAGACGAAACATGATTTTGAAAGGGGAGAGGGCCATGGAATATTTTATTGGTTTTATTTTGATCGGATTCTTCATTCTGCTAGGAAGTACGTTGTTTTCAAGCGGGAAGAAAAAATCATTAACGAATGACCCAATCCCAGAACAACTAGGTGTAGAGATAAAAGAAGGAATCCCGATTGTGAAAAAGCTCGATCAATCCTTACCAGACTTTTATATAGACAATGTGAAAAACCGTGTCTTACAGAGTCATCCTAAATGGAAGGATCATGAGTTCGACTGGGGAATGTTTGAGTTAAAGCGGTATTTCTTGATGAATAGTTTATTAAAAACAGTTCCGATGTTCAGCCATCATGTAGATGAAATTTGGCATGAGATGCTCATGTTTACAAGGGATTACGAGAAGTTTTCCAAGGACTTTTACAATGATACACTGCATCACACTCCTAATTTGGATAGCACACCGATTCCAGGCGAACGAGCGTTTTTTGATTGGGTTTATATTAGTTTATTTGAAGTGACTGCGAATAGTAGAGCCATCTGGGGGAGTTTTTTACAGAACCCAATTAAGCGTGAGATTTTAGATGATTTCCTTCTATTACCTGAAGACGAGTTACTATCAAAATATTTTAGAAAAAATGAAGATTGGCTGGAAGTGAAAAGATACTTAATTAGTAAAATGAAGAATGAGATTCATGAGGCCAAGCAGCAATACACAGATTCAAAGGAGTTTGCTCCACATCCATCAACTAATAGTGCCTACATTTATTCATTTGCAGCGGGGGCAGCTGTCTATTATTCACTATACGATGAAGAAGAATTTCATGAGCAGATGAGCGAAGTTGTTCCTGAAGAATACCAAAAAGCTGCTCCTTTCAGTGGAGGATCTTCTTGTTCTGGTTTTGCTTGTAGCAGTGATTCAGGCGATTCAGGTGGCGGGGGAGACTCAGGAGGTTCCAGTTGCTCCAGTTGTGGAGGAGGCTGTAGTAGTTAAACAGAAGCCGGGATCGGTTTCTGTTTTTTTATAATTTATTCTGCCTCACAAAATGCATGATTCCCCACTGACAAGCTTCTGTATGTATAAAAATACTTCCACTTACCTTCCTGTACATTTTCTTAATTTCTCGATAAACATCCATACTCTTGTCCCCCTTCATGAATAACATGTTATGAAGGAGGTGAAAGGGTAATGTCAAAGAAGAAAAAGAAGAAAGAGAAGTGCTGTTGTTCCCATCAAATTTTTAATCCAATCGTACAACCCTGTTCGCTCTCAAAAGTACAAATTATCCCTATAAGAGACATACCGGACAATTGCCAATTAGTTTGTGTAGGTCCTTTTTGCTCATTAGTCTGCTTTGGTTCTGATTTACGAGTCATTCATTGTGACATAGTCTGTGATGATGCTGGCAATTGCAATGTGATATGCACACCTGACGACAACAGCTAATGCAGAGCGTGTCCTCCTTGTCGCTATCAATTTAAATAAACTTTAGAAAGGAGTGAAGTTTTATTATGTCATCATTCAATAATGACCATTTTAGTAAAGCTGTTAACATACCTAACCCTTTGTATCAATCCTTACAGGGGAGATATTTTGTTGGACAAACAGAACACATTCGTTTCGGAAAAGGAAAAAATGCGTGGGGAGGCTTGATTAACCCGTTTAAATCTGATGTCAATTTATTTGTAAATGCATTTACCATAACCAATCATTCCAATCAACCTTTTGAAGCTGAAATTTGGTTTAATCCCATTCCTCCTGGGAAGCTAATGATATCGAATAATGTGACGCCCGCAAACACAGCCCTTTCGCCGCTTCCAAAGCCCCAAGTAAAAATCGCATCCGCTGAATTTGTTGAAGAATTTCCAAGAAGAGGGGTAATGGCATTTAGACGGATTGTCCCCGCGCAAAGTACTTTAACCAGTGATGAAGATGGGAAATTTATCTTTCCACCGGGCGGGTCATTTATAATTTTTTTAGTTTCACCAAATAATGAAATCATTCAGGCAGAAGTTGCGTTCGGCTGGTTTGAAAAAAATAAAAGGGAATAAATAAAAATACAAAAAGGTTCTAAAGTTCTTTATACAAAATAAAGAAGTTTGAGAACCGTACATATCCCTTTGTACAAAATATATTTGATAACCAAAAGTTTCTTGAACCATTTATGCAGAAAGAAGGACTACAACTCCCGAAATTATAGTAAAATATGGTAATGAAAAGAAGTGGTAGAATCATAGAGGCACTTGGGAAAAAACTAAAATATTTTTAGGATATGAAGAGGAGGGGAGACTTTTGAAAGTACTCTTAAAAATATTTATCGGAGTCATCATCATGTTTTCTTTAACAGGTTGTATAGGGGAGGAGTATGACTTTACTCCACCTTCAGTTACCCTTTTTAGTAGCAATATCATACTAGAAGAAGCAAATATAGATTGGCATTCGGATAAGGAGTATAAAAAAGAAACGGAAGATATCCTATCTTTGGCGAAAAAGCAAAAACAAACCTTTATTGCGGCTGGACAAAAGGAAGAAATATCCCTAGACAGTGAAGATTTTGCTGTTAATAAGTTAAGTGTTTCGGTGTGGCAGAGTGATCAAAAGATAGATTTAGAACTACAAGACCGTTCCTTTTATTTCCCAGAAGAAACAGGTGAATATGTAATTGAGGTGAACCTTCATACTGACAGTGGATTTGTCCAGTATGTAGGAAATATTGTTTTGGTAGATTAGAAGTACATACATATCATTTATGAAGAAATCAGAGTCAACTCAGGTGGAATATAGAGATTGAACGAAATATCCTAGAATAGGAAGGTTACTTAAATGAATAACACAACTAAAATGGTCATTGCCGTAAAAGGTGTAATTATAAATGAGGGGAGAGTACTAATTGTAAAAAGGTCAGAGGACGATGAGGTCGGTGGAGGAACCTGGGAGTGTGTCGGAGGAAAAATAGATTTTGGAGAGGGATTAGAGGATGCGTTGGTGAGGGAAATCAAAGAGGAAGTGGGTTTAGATGTCAACGTCAAACATATCCTGTATGCAACTACATTTAAAACAAACCCCACAAGGCAGGTGGTTATATTAACCTACTTGTGCACTAGCAGTAACCAAGAGGTGGTTCTTTCAAGTGAACACAGTGATCACCGGTGGGTAACAAAAGATCAACTAAAGACATATTTGCCGTTAGACATTATTCGTGACTTCGAGAGAAATCATGTTTTCTCTTTGCTTTGAACAAAAGAAATAACCACTTCCTATTGCATCAAAATGAGGTTCTCTTGGATTTTTGAGATAAAACTCACTCCCTTTTAAATAAGATGTCTTATCCTTAATCGAGTAACCAGCACAAGGAAAATAAGCGGAGTTTTTTCGGTTAGATGCAGAATGGAGCTTGTTTCGGGGTAAATAAGGGGAGCTTTTCCGCTTATGCAAAGCAAAATCTCCCATTTTGGCATTTTTCGAGCCAATAGGCGGAATCTCTCCGTCTATTTAAGCCTTTTTTAATAATAATTACTAATTAAGCGGAATTTCTCCGACTATTTATCAGCTGGGGTGCTTAATCTGATCCCCCAACCGATAAGTGCGAACCCTCTTGAACCTAGATGTGGGAATCAGTAGCTATTATCGATAAATAAAGAAAAGACGTATGTCAAATTCATACGTCTTTTCTTGTGTCTTTTAAAATAAGAAAGCACCCGAAAATGGAACCCTTTAATCAAAGGTAGGGAGTGGTTATATTTAAATTACTTTACTACCTCAGGCTTCAATAAAACACTGATCAACCGATCCATTCCGAGTTCAATGGTTTCAGGGGTTGAATGGCTAAAGTTTAGTCTGAATGTGTTGTTCTTTGGTTCATTCACGTAGAATGGTGCACCTGGAACAAAGGCAACTCCTTTTTCCACTGCTTGGTTTAATAAAGCGGTTGTGTTTAAAAGCTCATTCCCTTCTACCCAAATAAACATTCCGCCTTTTGGTTCCTTCCATTTGAATAAATCTGGCCCTAATTTATTTAAATAATCTCTCATGATCGTCATGCGTTCATAGTAGACACTTCTTATTAAATCGATATGGGAAGCAAGGTTGAAATCACGTAATAAATAATAGAGAGCCTGCTGGTCGATCGAACTGGAATGTAAATCATTCATCTGCTTCGCTTGTACCATCATATTGATGACTTCCGATGGTCCAGTTACCCAGCCTGTTCGTAACGCAGGAACCACAGACTTTGAAAATGTACTCGTATAGATTACATGGCTATGATCATAGTCAAAGGAGGCTACTGGACAATATCGTTCCTCTGGATGAAATTGAATATCCCCATATGGATCGTCCTCTAAAATAAGGACATTATATTCTTGGCAAAGGCTTAGCAACTTTCGACGTCTCTCATCGCTCCAGACCTTCCCGTCCGGATTAGCAAAGGTTGGAATGACATAAACAAATTTAGGACTCCATGTTTGCAATTTCTCTTTTAAATCTTCAGGTAACATCCCGTCTTCATCGCTGCTAACGGAAATGACATTTGCCCCGTAAGATCTAAAAACCTGGAGAGCAGCTAAGTAGGTTGGATCCTCTGTAAGGATAACATCTCCGGGAGTCAGCATGATCCGTGAGAACAAGTCAATGGCTTGCTGAGAGCCTGTTGTTACGAGAATATTGTCAACAGTAGATGAAATTCCTCTATCCGCCATCTTTGCTTTAATGGCTTCTCTAAGCGGAACAAATCCTTCTGTTAACCCATATTGCAAAGAAGAATTTCCTGAAGCAAATACTTTCTCGTAGGCAATTTTTACTTGTTCAATAGGAAAGATATCTTCTGCTGGTAATCCACCAGCAAAGGAGATCACGTGTCCTTGTTGAGTAACCTTAAGAATATCTCTAACTGCAGATGATGCATAGTTTTTAGTTTGGGGTGCAAATGAATAATGCATGGTGGTCGCTTCCTTCTATTAATAGTCTGTTAGTTGATTAAAGTAAAATTAAATCGGCATATAATATATTGTTATAAATAGTACAATATAACATCCAGGTTGCGCAACGATTTTTTTAAAATATTTAGAAAAATTAAATAAATACTCTTAATAAAGGGTCTGTGTATTGACAATTTTCTGACTAGTGATAAAAATATTATAATAACATATTGCGAACTGAAATGAAGGAGCAAAAGGAAATGGATAAAGATTTATTAACTGTCCAAATTGGGGAAAGGCTGCGGTATTTCCGGCAACAGCGTCATTTGACGTTAGAAGATTTGGCTGAGTTAACAGGTGTTAGTAAACCGATGATTGGACAAATTGAGCGTGGCACCTCTAACCCTACTGTTTCGACTCTTTGGAAAATTGCAGCAGGACTTCAGATTCCTTTTGCTTCTTTCTTAACGACGAATCCCTCAATTAAAATTAATAAAGTAGAGGAACAACCTTTTTTTACGGATGATGATGATTTATTTGAAGTGTATAACACATTTTCATCTCCTGGTATTCCATTTGAACTGTATAGAGTTCGTTTGTTACCTGGGTGTAAGCATTTTTCTGAACAAAGTGGAGCGGGTACACTGAAGTCTATTACTGTCCTTTCCGGAAGTTTAACTGTAAAAATTGGAGAGGAAGAACCTTTTACGATTGATCAGGGGGATTCTGTCTCCTTTACGACGGATATTTCTCAAATCTATGAAAATGCTTCGGACAAGTTATGCGAAATAAATATGGCAATTTATTACTCTCGTAGCCAAGTGCAAATTTAATTGGTATAAATTGATTATTAAAGCGGAGGCCTAGCTTAAAACCTACCTAAATCACCAATAATTTAGAGGAAGTATAAGAATACTTTGTGACAATTCCAAATTGTATTGACAATGAGTCGTTCCAACCCTACTATTGATAATAGTTATCATTATCAACTTAGGAGGAGCAAATAGTATGTTAAACCGCATAACAAAGAAACCAGTTTTAATTATGTCAGTGATCATTCTTATTTTATCTATAGCATTACTTGGTTGTTCAAATGATTCAGTAGAAAATGAGGGGACGACAGGTGAAGATGGAAATGTGATTACTTTCGCTTGGCCAAGAGATATAGGTGAACTGAATCCGCATATGTATAATCCATCACAATTATTTTCTACATCGATGGTATATGAGCCTTTAGTAAGCTATGGTGATGGTGGAGAGCTAAAACCACATTTAGCAGAGTCTTGGGATATCTCTGCGGATGGGAAAGAATATGTGTTCCATTTACGTCAAGATGTCAAATTTTCGGATGGCACGAGTTTTAATGCAGAGATTGTGAAAAAGAACTTTGATGCTATACTTAATAATGTCGATTTACACAGTTGGTTAGGATTTATTTCAAAGATTGCTCAAACAGAGGTTGTTGACGAGCATACGTTTAAATTAACATTAACAGAACCCTATTACCCTACTATTCAGGAGTTAGCTGTTGTACGCCCTGTACGTTTCCTTGGAGAAGCAGGTTTCCCTGAGGATGGTGACACTTCTAAAGGTGTAGAAAAGCCAGTTGGGACAGGTCCATGGGTATTGGAAGAATATAAAGTCGATGAATACGCTATTTTCACACGTAACGAAAATTATTGGGGAGAAGTCCCAAGTGTTGAGCAAATTAAGGTTAAAGTTGTCCCTGATGCAGAAACGCGCGTACTTGCCTTTGAAAAAGGAGATTTAGACCTTCTTTATGGTGAGGGGGTTATCAGTATAGATTCTTTTAATCAGTTAGAATCTACTGGTTCTTATGAAACCAGCATATCTGAACCAGTTGCTACTAGGCAGCTTGTGATGAATACGAATAAAGAACAACTATCAGATGAACGTGTCCGTCAAGCTTTACACTATGGATTTAATAAGGAAGCTTTAGTTGAGGGAGTGACATCTGGCTTAGAAGAGAAGGCAGACTATATCTTACCGACAAACCTCCCTTACACTTCAGAGGTGGCTGCAACCAAGGTTGATTATGATGTTGAAAAAGCAGTGCAATTATTAGATGAAGCCGGCTGGAAGTTGCCAAAAGGAAAAACGGTTCGTGAAAAAGATGGTCAACCACTAGAAATAGAGTTAATGTATAACTCAGCTGAGTCGATTCAAAAAACAATGGCTGAAACCTTGCAATCAGAATGGGCAGGATTAGGTGTAAAGCTAAATATTGTTGGAGTTGAGCTTACCACTCAAGTAGAAAGATTTAAAGCGAATGAGTTTGAAATGAACTTCTTTAGTAACTATGGGGCACCATATGACCCGCATACTTTTGTAAACGTCGTTGCTACAGAAGGATTTGGATTTAACGAAGCGATTTCAGCTTATCCTAATAAGGAAGAGATACTTAACCAGATTGCTCAGGTAACAAAAACAACAGATGAAACAGAACGACAACAACTTTATACAGAAATTTTAGGCTCATTGCAAGAGCAAGGTGCAATCGTACCTATTTCGTATATTAAGAAAATAGCTATTTATCAAAAAGATGTTTCTGATTTTACATTCCCTGCGAACCGAGATGAACATCCATTTACAGGAATTAGTGTAAAATAATAAACAACAGGAGGAGGTATTATGGGGACTTATGTCTTGAAACGAATCATCACCATTGTTCCAATTTTTCTTATAGCCACTTTAGTAACATTTGGAATGATCAATCTATCACCAGTAGACCCAGCAGAGGCTTACTTTGCTACAGCGCATATCCAGGCAACAGATGAGATGTTAGAACAAAAAAGACATGAGTTCGGCCTAGATCAACCTCTCCTTATTCAATATGTAAACACCATCATTAAGATATGCCAATTTGATTTTGGCATATCTTATGTTACGAATAAGCCTGTTTGGGAAGAGATTTCCTCTCGATTGCCAGCGACGATTCAGTTAACGATAGGGAGCCTTTTGATCGCTATTTTAGTAAGTGTACCTTTAGGCTTTTTAGCAGGTATAAAGAAAAACAGTGGAATGGACCATTTTAGTCGATTCCTCTCTTTTATTGGAGCATCCATCCCATCTTTTTGGCTTGGATATTTATTTATTTTTTTCTTTTCTGTTAAATTGGACCTTTTCCCTGTAGAAGGTACGGGAACGTGGAAACATTTGATTTTACCTTCAGTCACTTTGGCATTCCCTTTAATTGCTTTATATACCAGACTGTTACGTGCAAGTGTTCTAGAAAATTTACAAGAGTCTTATGTGCTTTTTGCTAGAACGAGAGGGTTTCATGAAAAAATGATCATGGGAAAGCATGTATTAAGAATGGCTATCTCTCCAATGATTACGGGACTAGGAATGAATATAGGAAACTTATTAACTGGGGCGATCATTGTAGAGGCCGTCTTTTCATGGCCAGGTTTTGGACGGTTTTTTATTGATGCCATTTTTAACCGTGATGTTCCTGTTATTCAAGCCTATGTATTATTGGCTGCGGGTGTTTTCCTTATAAGCAACTTAATTGTCGACCTGGTCCAAATGTATATTGACCCACGTATTTCTAGAAAAGGAAGGCAATATCAATGATTGCAAAGCTTCAATATCAATTAAAAAGCCAAAAAGTGATTGTTATTTCTTCTTTTATATTGTTCGGATTATTTATGATTACGCTCTTAGCTCCTTGGCTTGCACCAAATGACCCTATTGCGGTGAATTTAGCTCACAAACTTCAGCAACCTTCATGGGATTACCCATTAGGAACAGACCATTTAGGCCGATGTACATTTTCCCGTATTCTTTATGGTGCTCGCATCTCTCTCGGTTTTGCTATGCTCATTTTCATTTCGGCTTTGAGTATCGGATTAATTATTGGGATCATAGCAGGGTATAAAGGTGGTTGGGTGGATCAGTTACTCATGAGATTTGGTGATGGCTTAATGGCGATTCCAAGTCTATTGCTTGTTATTGGTTTTGTTGGTATATGGGGAGCGGGTCTAAAACAAGTCATTTTAGGATTGATATTCGTACAATGGGTTTATTACGCAAGGGTCATCCGAGGCATGGTTCTAAGCCTAAAAGAACAGAATTATATTACGGCAGCTAAAATCAGTGGTTCCTCCACATGGACCATTATGAAAAAACATATTATCCCGAATGTCATTCCTTCTTTAGCGGTAATGGGAACATTAGAAATGGGTTGGGCAATTATGAATCTGTCATCGATGTCCTTTTTAGGATTAGGGGTCCAACCTCCTACACCAGAGTGGGGGGCTATGATTCTAGAAGGAAAGTCATATATCAGAACGAATCCAGCTTTGATGCTTTACCCAGGTTTGATGATTATGATAGTGGTTGTTACCTTTAACTTATTAGGCGAAGCACTATCAGAACGATATGGGGTTAAACGTCGCTATTGAACTACCCCCACCTACTCGCTAACGTTCCTTGAAGTGGGGGATTCCTAAGTACGGGGTTCTATCGCACCCTAATTCATTAGGCTAACCCCGTAGTTCCTACGGTTAAAAGCCTTATGGCTTCATTTTTTAGATTTTGTCCTGCATTAATATCTCTTTGGTGATGCGATCCGCACGAAATGCACGTCCATTCACGCAAATTGAGGTTCTTAACGTCTTTATTTTGATAGCCGCAACACGAACATAGTTGAGAACTAGCAAAGGTTTTGGATACAACTACTACTTGTTTTCTGTACCATTTTGCTTTGTACTCTAACATCGTTCTAAATTGTGACCAAGAGACTTCGCTAATGGCTTTCGCTAAGTTGTGATTTTTTAGCATTTTTGCTACTTGCAAATCTTCAATTCCTATAACATCGTGGTTTTTGATGATATTTGTTGAGATTTTTTGTAAGTAGTCGGCTCTCGCAAAGGAAATGCGCTCGTGGATCTTGGCAACTTTTATGCGCTGCTTATTCCAGTTCGAAGAACCCTTTTTTCTTCGCGAAAGGATGCGTTGAGCCTTAGCTAATGTCTCTTCAAGCTTACGAAACCATTTAGGATTAGAAAACACTTCACCCGTATTTAAAATAGCAAAGTCTTTTAGTCCGAGATCCACACCAACTGAAAAACCTGTTTGTTCAAATGGCTGTACGTCAACTTCTGCAAGGATCGACACGAAGTATTTACCCGAGGGGTTACGCCTAATGGTAGCATTTAATATGCGTCCTTCCACTTCTCGACTTTTGGCAAAACGGATCCTTCCGAGCTTAGGAAATTTAATTTTATTACCCTCAATAGCAATATTTCCGTTTGTCTGTTTAGTCGTGTAGGATTGGACGTTATTTCTCTTAGACTTAAAACGAGGGGCATCATTTTGCTTTTTGAAAAAACGAGTGAATGAATCAGCAAGGTTCTTAAGTGAGGATTGTAGAGAAATGCTATCAACCTCTCTTAGCCAGGGTAGTTCCTTTTTCAACTGAGTCAATTTTGCTGAACAGGTGTTATAGGTCAGCCCTCTTCCTGTTTCTTTATACGCATCGTTCCATTGTGCCAAAAAATGATTGAATACAAATCGAGAACATCCGATGGTTTTGGCGATGAGAATTCCCTGTTCTTTGTTTAGGTAGATACGAAATTTATACGCTTTATTGACAAGCATTTCACCTCACCTCCTACCAGAATGTATGTTCTTATTTTAACACAGAGAGGAAATTTTGGCTATCGCCAACCGTCATTCATCTCCCCCTTATCGTTGGGCTTCGCCCTTCACACGATTGAAGAGGGAGTCTTTTGTCGGGAAATAATAAAAAAGGACTGTTGATGAATGGAAACAAAAGGGCGAAACATTTTAAATGTACGAGACTTACGAGTGGAAGTAAGAACGAAAGAAGGTTTTTCTAAGCTTGTCCAGGATATTAATTTTGGAGTAAAAAAAGGGGAAATCCTTGGTCTTGTTGGGGAGAGCGGTAGTGGAAAAACCGTGACAAGTATGTCTATTTTACAGCTACACGATCGAAAGAACATGGACATTTCGGGGAGCATTACTCTACAAGGCAGGGAATTAAATGGCTTAAGTAACAAAGATATGCGGAAAATAAGAGGGAAGGATATTGCTTTTATTATGCAAAATCCGATGAATGCTTTTACTCCTGTTTTTACAATTGGTTATCAATTTATAGAAACCATTCAGGCTCACACTTCATTGAATAAAAAGGATGCTAGAGAGCTCGCGGTTAATGTGATGGAAAGTGTCAATTTGCCAGAGCCGGAGAAATTATTAAAATACTACCCTTTTCAACTAAGTGGAGGCATGCTCCAAAGAGTGATGATTGCCATGGCAGCATGTTTAAAACCGTCTGTTATCATTGCAGATGAGCCGACTACAGCACTTGATCTTCACAGCCAATTATTAGTTCTTCGTCTGTTAGAAAAAATTCGTGTGGAACATGGAACATCTATCTTACTTATTTCTCATGATCTTGGAGTGATTTCGGAAATGGCTGATCATGTCATCGTGATGAAACATGGGAAAATAGTAGAAACGGCCAATGTGCTAGAATTATTTGATAACCCACAACATGAATACACGAAGAAGCTATTAAGGACAAGGCCTACCTTATATTCTGAAAAACAACCTTATACTTATACGTTGTGAATACTGCTTGAAATTCCAGGAGGTGAAACCAATGAGCTTATTACAGGTAAAGCAAGTAAATCTAGGCTTTCATTCGAAAAGACTTTTTAAAGGCAAGGATCAACCAAAAGTTCTAAAGGATATTTCCTTTAATATTCAGGAAGGAACCTGTTTAGGCTTAATAGGTACTAGTGGAGCTGGTAAAAGTACGTTAGGGAGAGTCATTCTTGGAATTCAACGTCCAGATCAAGGTCAGGTTTTGTTTCAAGGACATGATATATACATGGCCGATAAACACACTAGACAAAAAATTCGTCGAGATCTCCAAGTAGTTTTTCAAGATTCCTATTCATCGGTAAATCCTCGGATGACAGCTGAATCGATAATCAGTGAGCCATTAGAAAACTATGAAAAACTAACCATAGAGGAACAAAGAAAAAACGTGATTGAACTATTGGAAAGAGTAGGCTTAAGTGAAAAGGATTTAAAAAAATACCCACATCAATTTAGTGGTGGACAATTGCAAAGGATTAATATTGCTCGGGCCATCGCTCTGAAACCGAGGTTGATTGTTCTTGACGAATCCGTAAGCAGTTTAGACATGGTCACGCAAAGCTTAATCTTACAATTATTAAGCGACTTAAAGGATGACTACGGCTTAGCGTATCTTTTTATCACACATGATATTAAAGCAGCTTTTTTCATTTCGGATCAAATAGGCATGCTTGAAAAAGGTGAGTTGCTAGAGCTCTACGATTCAAAAGACGAATTCTTTGCTTCCAAGCACCCTGTAGTGAAACGCTTAAGAGATTCTGTCCTTTCTGAACATCCACGCTTTCGTACGATTAGGACGTGGGAGAATAGGGTGTAATTTAAACAAAAAGTTAAGAATAGAACGATTTAATGTGGATTTTAGGAATAGTAAGAAATAATCATTGATAGTCCGAGTAATTCGGACAGGCCTGGAAAGGAATTGCCTTTGATAGTCCGAAAGCAGGATTGATTCAGACAGTCCAAGCAGGGAATTGCCTTTGGAAGTCCGAATGCGGGTGTGATTCGGACAGTCCAAGCAGGGAATTGCCTTTGAAAGTCCGAATGCGGGTGTGATTCGGACAGGCCAAGCAGGGAATTGCCTTTGAAAGTCCGAATGCGGGTGTGATTCGGACAGGCCGAGCAGAGAATTGCCTTTGGAAGTCCGAATGCAGGAGTGATTCGGACAGGCCAGGCAGGGTGTTGCCTTTGAAAGTCCGAATACGGGAGTGATTCGGACAGGCCAAGCAGAGAATTGCCTTTGGAAGTCCGACTGCAATTGTGATTCGGACAGAACTAGAAGGGTATTTCCTTTAGAGGCCGAGTGCGATGCATTAATCTTAATGGTTTAAGAGTTTTTAAAATGATAGTCTAAATGACATTAACTGTACTCGAGTATTGTCATTGTAAAAAAGTATGTCCCTTCAACTGCCAATTATACTAAAAGAACTTGAATATTCCTTTGTTTAAAAGAAAAGAAGCGTGAGTATTCTCACGCTACTTTTAGTATCGTTTTATTTTTATACACCAATATCTAGCTGAGATTCTTTTAATTTATTATTCCCCTTGACTCCCACCAAAAGCCTCTGGAATCATCGTAAATCCTTCAATCACCGTATCTTCTTCCACTTCAATCATAAGGTACCGTTTACC
>NZ_JAKFCQ010000076.1:0-47035 GCF_036676585.1 Robertmurraya sp. | reverse complement strand
TTCAATAAAACGAACAATCTTAACAGAAAATTTTCATTAGCTTCATGAAAACTCTTATATTAAGTCTTTGTAAGTATTACGGTATCGGTCTCTAGACTGTTCTTAGTCATGAACAAATTATGTTAAGATACATCTTGTGATTATTATTAGTTTTTACCATGAGAGGAGAAATTTTACAATGTCTATTTTTACAAGGTGGGCCTTTCGTAACAAAGCTGCAGTATCCATTCTTACGATCTTGGTCCTCGGCTTAGGGATCCTAAGCTACACCACATTACCTATGGAATTCTTTCCTGCAGCTGACCAGCCACAAGTTTCAGTCGTTGTGCTAGGTCAAGGATCAGACTCTGACACGATGGAAAAGCAAGTGACGAATCCAATGGAAACGGTACTCGAAGGAGTAAAAGGTAAAACGAATATCTATTCTACTACAGGAGACGGATATTCAAAGCTTGATATCTTTTACGACTCCAAGACCAATATGAAGGATGCGAAGCTAGAGGTACAAGATGCACTGAGCGCGCTTACCCTTCCACCAAACGTGTCAAAACCAAATATTATTCAACTAAATACGAATATGATTCCAATCTCACAGATTTCAATCACGTTCGAGGACGGATTAACGGCTGAAAATGTGGAGTTCGCAAAAAAAGAAATTGTTCCCGTTTTAAAAGATATTGACGGTATTGCTAATATACAAACCATGGGAGAAGCGAATTCCTATGTATCTGTGAAAATAGATAATGCAAAGCTTGCACAAACTCAGGTTCCATTTCAAACCATCATGACCGTGTTACAAGGACAGAATTCATCGATGGCTGTAGGCGAGCAAACGATAGATGGTAAATCAAGTAATATTAAAGTGATTGGCAGTATCGATAGTCTGGAAGAGTTAAAAAACCTACAAGTATCTCCAGGGGTAAGTTTAAAAGATATCGCAACGGTTGATAAACAAGAACCCAATGATACGTTGAATCACATTAATGGTGAAGATGGTCTTTTCCTAATAGTGACAAAGGATAGTGCATCTAATGCCGTATCTATCAGTAAAGAGCTCGATAAATCAATTAAGGAACTAAACGAGAAGTTTAGCCAATCGGAGACTACAGTGGTTTTAGACTTAACAGATATGGTTGAAAACTCTGTACACACAATGATGAAGGAAGTGTTACTTGGAGCATTGTTTGCAACGATTGTTATTATGCTTTTCCTAAGAAACATTCGCTCCACCTTTATTACAATTGTGTCTATCCCATTGTCCCTAGCCTTTACATTATTCCTCCTGTCACGCTCAGGAATTACACTTAATGTTCTAACTTTAGGGGGAGTGGCAGTAGCTGTTGGTCGTCTAGTAGACGATAGTATCGTAGTAATCGAAAATATATTCCGCAAAATGCAAAAAGAAAAATTCTCAGTACCTTTAGTAATAGAGGCAACAAAAGAAGTAGGAACAGCCATCACATCGTCAACCCTAACAACCGTGGCAGTCTTTCTACCAATTGGTCTTGTAAGTGGATCACTTCAGGATATAATGCTTCCATTTGCATTAACGATTACCTATTCTCTGCTCGCTTCATTAGTAGTAGCTTTAACCGTTGTCCCACTCATGAGCGCAGGACTGCTAAAAAATACAAAGCTACCTGAACATAAGCCAGCGGTAAAGTTCATTAAACTAGTAACTTGGTCACTCAATCATAAATGGGCAGTCCTTCTCCTAGCACTATTTGTTTTTGCTGGCTCGATTGTAACCTACGTAACGCTGCCGAAAGGTGCCATTGATAACTCAAGCTCTGATTTCATCGTGGCCAATCTAACGTACCCGAATAATACTCCTATTGACGAGGTAAAGGAAGGCTCCCTCAAACTAGAGGAGTTCATTCTTAAGCAAGAAGAGGTTGAACATAACTTTACTCAAATGGGGAATTCCGCCGAAGCTGCTCAATACGGAGATGTAAAATCACCAACAGCAACAAGCTTTTCTATTATTCTTAAAGATAAAAACGATACGGATCAAGTGATCAAACTGATTGAAGGTGAAAAAGAGAATTATAGCGATGCCGAGCTTACGGTTTCAGCAAGCTCGATGATGTCTGGTTCATCCTCCCAAATCACCATCGATGTGATGGGGGATTCCTTAGATAATCTAGAAGAAACAGCTTTAAAAGTGAAGGATGAGATTTCGGGTATTGATGGTGTTGAAAAAGTTTCTACCAATTTTGAAGAAAAGAAAACGGTCTTTTCACTTGAAGTGGACTCAAGTAAAGTAAACTCTGAACAAACAGCTCAAGCTGTGGCTGCCATGCTGAATGCTATGCCAATTGGCATGATAAAACTAGATCAACAAGATACGCCTGTATTATTGGAACCAATGCTATCTCCAGCTACAGCTGATGAGATTAATGATATCCCTGTTATTACTCAAACTGGCTTAGTCCCTGTTTCTGAGATTGCTTCGATTACGAAACGTGAAGAATCAACGAGTGTCTTCCATAAAGATGGGGACCAATATGTTCGAGTAACTGCAAATATTGATTCTGCACGCATTTCGGAAATCTCAAAAGAAATGAATGAAGCTATATTTGGTGTTCAGGGAACTGGCGGAATCAAACTTCCTGATGATGTAGAAATTTTTGTAGGAGGAGCTAGTGTTCAACAAGCGAATGACTTCTCTGATTTATTTATGACCATGATTATTTCCATCGGAGCTGTTTTCTTAATCATGGTGATTACTTTCAAAACAGTAAGAGCTCCTATCGCAATTCTATTCTCCCTTCCACTTGCAGCGATTGGTGCTGTGCTTGGACTAGTGATTAGCAGAATTCCTGTGGATATAACGGCTCTATTGGGTGCCCTTATGCTGATTGGTATCGTCGTCACGAATGCAATTGTATTGTTAGACCGTATTAAACAAAACGAACAAAAAATGATCATTCGGGAAGCGATAGTGGAGGCAACTGCAACGAGAATGCGACCGATTTTAATGACGGCTATTGCAACTATCTGTGCCATGCTCCCACTTCTGTTTAAAAAAGCAGAGACAGGTGCCCTTGTGTCACAAAGCTTAGCTGTTGTTGTTATCGGTGGTTTAGCAGTAGCAACCCTACTTACTCTTGTTGTCATACCAGTGATTTATGAGCTTTTACATTTCAAAAAATCTAAGAAACAACGAACACAATTAGCAAACGAACAAAGTATGGAAGCATAAAACAGAGCCAGTCACCGGAACTTGTGACTGGCTCTTTTCCTTATTGCTGACCTTTTTGCATAGACGAATCTTTTTCAAACAAAACAAGTAATGCGGGTAATAAAATCCCTCGAATTAAGAAGGTGTCTAATAAAATCCCGACAGCAACAATAAAGCCAAATACAAATAATAGTTGAATCGGTTGAGTCATTAACACGGCAAAGGTAGCAGCTAGAATGATTCCTGCTGAAGAGATAACACCGCCCGTATTGGCTACAGCAATTTCAACAGCTTTCTTAACAGGGTGAATTTTTCTTTCTTCCATAAATCTTGAAATAAGAATGATATTATAATCAATTCCTAACGCCACTAAAAAGACGAAGGAGTAAAGTGGGACGCGGTTACTAACTGTATCAATATCAAAAAATAGGTTTGTCAGGAACATCCCTAACCCAACAGCTGCCAGGAACGATAATAAAATGGTCCCCATCATATATAAAGGTAGCTTGAACGACTTTGTCATTACAATAAGCATAGCAAAGATGAGAATAGACTCTAATAGAACAATGACGATGAGATCTCTGTTATTCGTTGCACGATCGTCAATTCGGTTGGCTGTTTCGCCAGCAAAGTAAAGCTCACCCTCAAGACCTGCATCCTTAACAATTTGCTTCGATTTGTCTCTCGTTTTTTCCAACGCATCCATCGTTTCACTATCGTATGGACTTTCTGTATAAGTAAGCGTAAATTGAACTACTTTTTGGTCTTCTGTTACACCACTTGGACGAACACTGCTAACAAGGGGTTGTTTTTTCAGCTCTTTCATGATTACGTCCTGTTGCTCCATCGTCACTTGCTCAGAAGCTTCTAACAAGACAGTAGTTGGAGCTAAATCTCCTTTTTCAAACTTCTCTTCTAATATTTCATACCCGATCCTAGATGGCATATCCTCTGGAAAGGACTTCATTGTATCAAACTCGTACTTCAGATTGAACATATTTAATGCCGATATCACCAAGATAATCCCAATCGCTACAGTTGAAACAACTGGTTTCTTCACTACACTTCGACCAATTTTACTCCAGAAAGAATTTGCTTTAACTGATTCTTCCCCAACTCTTGGAATCTTTGGCCAGAACGATTTTCTTCCGAATAGTGTAAAAAGGGCAGGAACTAATGTGACTGAAGCTAACATAATAATAAGCATTGCCGTTGCAAAAATAGGTGCAAAATTTCGGTAATCCCCAAATTCTGCGAAGAATAATACCAACATTGCGGCAAGGACTGTACCACCAGAGAAGAAAACTGGTAATCCCGTCTCCCTCATTGCTTCTTTCATGGCTTCATGCTTACTATCATACGTTTTCAATTCCTCTCTATAGCGAGAAAAGACAAATAATGAATAATCAATGACTGCTGCAAATAATAAAATCGTCATGATTGAAAATGTTTGGTTGTTAATAAGTAAACCCGCTTTCCCCATTAGACCAAGCACTTGATTCACCACTTCATAGACAAATGCTGCTGCAAGAAGTGGGATTAAAGCAAGTAGAGGTGAACGGTAGATTACTATTAACAATACAAGGATAAGGCCAACAGTTGATAAAAGGAGCACAACATCTGCTCGCGAGAATAAATCAAGAGCGTCTACAGAAATACCAGCAGGTCCGGTTATCGTTAACGTCAAATCCGTAGATTCCTCAGTAATCTCCATCATCTTTTCTTGAGAGGCCCTCATCTCTTTCGCTTCAAAGTCAGCCTCAAAAGTAACCGGCAGGATGACTGTACTCTTATCTTCGGAAAAGAAGCTTTCTGTGGCTTGTGGTGGCAAAGTAGTTATTGGAACAATTTCCTTAACTCCCTCTACCTTTTGAACCTCTTTGATAAATGACTCTAATTCAGATACATTCACTATCTTGTCGTCGCTTGATTGAAAAACGAGAATCGCCGGAGTTCCGTCATTATCTTTAAAATATTGATCAAGTTTATTTTGAGCAATAACTGACTTTGCATCACTAGGTAATGAAGTAATATTGGATGATTCGTAATCTTTCGCACTCGGTGCAAGTATGGCAAGAAGGACTGTTACTATGACCCAAACACCTAATGTAACCCATGTTCCTTTTCTGGTGGAAACTCGGTCAGTAATTACCTTGAGAATTGATTTCATGCTTTTCTCCCCTTAGTTAAAATTTATAGTGACACAAGTGTAACTTTGAATAAAAATAAAAACACAATTGCCACCCTTATTATCAAGCGTAAGTGACAGTTGTGTCAATTATGAATGTGCAAACATTCCTTTACTAATGATTTCTTTGATTGAATCCACCCAAACCGACTTTGGTAAACCAAAATGATTTGGAATGGCTATGGATTGAAATATCAATCCGAGCATGACACTATCAGGAATATGTTCCTTAAGTTTGCCTTCCCTTTTCCCAAATGAAATAAAATTTTGCAGATATCGATACATTTCTAAAGGAAGCTTTTCTAACTGTTCTTTATTTTCTTTTGCTTTTTCATTTGAACTAGATCCCATTTGTTGGACAACCGTAATGAGTTGATGAACTTCTGCTTTATCAAAAATAAGCTTCATTAAGAAATCAAACCGGGCTTCAAAGTCTCCCTGATTTTCTATCTGAGCTAAATCTCCAATAAATAACTGCATTTCATACAGCATAAAATCCGTAATTAACTCATCTTTGTTTTCGTAATATTTATATAAGGCTCCTCTTGAAACATCCAGTTGCTCTGCTAACAGGCCAAAATGGAATCCTTCATATCCATGTTGAAGAAGCATTTTCTTTACTAACTGAAACAATTCTTCATTTGAAAATTTCCGTTCACGTGCCATAAGCTTTCACCTCTTCACTAATTATAATGAAACCTTATGGAGGAAAAAAGGATTTCTTTTCTATGTGTACAGTTTGTGGGGTGTCGATAACGACTAATTAAAACTTATTTATCTCAAGGTCATTCTTTTCATTTCTAAAAATCTCTTTGTTTTCATCTTCCTCAGAAAAGGGAGCAAACCCTGGAGGTGTTTCCGAAAGTTCCCCCTCCTTTTCCCCGTCACCTGACTGAATAAAAGGCAAAAGGTCTTGAATCAAATTAGAACCTTGAGCAATAAACTGCTTCCCTTTATTCATCACATCATCAGGAGAATGTCCAAGAAAAACAACCATTACTAGTCCAATGACAACAAATGGAAGTGCCATTCGAAATACAGAGCGAACGATTGAAACGATTATAAATATAAAGACTACACCAATGATAAAAGTCACTAATTGATTATTGGAATGGAAAAGCTCTTGCAGAAACTCGATCATAAAGACACCTCTTTGGAGAATATACTATTATCTTTATGAACGAAGCTATTTGGTTTTAAACATATTTTGCTTGATTCTCTTTAGGGAACAGGTATTGTTTGATAAATAATACTACGGTAGAATCGTACACCTTTATATCTTAACTTTCTCTTTGACTATAGCCTCATCTGATAGATGAAGGTCGCCACTATACTCCAAGACCCCAATTTTACATCCCGGTCCGATAACGATATGATTCCCTCGTACCGTATTTGCCTTCGTATATTCTAGGTTAAGAATGTCACCTTCAATGAGATCCACCTGAAGTTCTTTGCTCAAAGGCTTTATTAACTTTTCTAATAGGAATAAAATTCTATTTTCTCTTTTAACAGTAACCTTTTCTCCACCGATTTCTTTTACAGATGACCTTCCATGCAATTGTACTGAAATTTCATCCGCATTTAGCAATCCAGTTATCGTAAATGCTCCGTTTAAATACGCTGTTTCAACTTCGCAATCACCTTCGATTTTTGTAATGCCCTCCAAGGTTAGTTTTTCACCCTTGATACTACTTTTTAATTTAGTGTGTCCATTGATTTCTAGTTCTCCAAAGTTTACTATTCCTTCAATTGTTGAATGTCCGTGAATCTCCATTTTCTTTGAAACAACATCTCCAATTACCTTTGTACTTCCATTTATTATTGTATTTTGAGCTTTTATATTTCCATTAATTCTCGCAGATCCATTACACCTAAATTCATTGCATTCAATATGTCCATTGACAATTCCACTACCATTAATCACAACTTTTTCAAATGTTCCACCTGCTGTTTCACCGGTTCCAGATAATACTAAGTTCCCTTTTTCTTGTGTAGTCAATTCATTCCCCTCCCATTTCCTCTAAATCTGTATGACTGTTTTTATATTTTCTGAGTGTTTCTGTTTATTTTTGTACGACGATCGGTATTCAACTTGGTTAATGTGACATCCTGGACCGATAACAATGACATCTCCCCGTACCATCTGTGCTGAAGTATATTCGAGATAGATTTCATCGCCTTCAATTAACTCCACTTCGAGAGTACTTGACCTATTAATAAGACTTCTCCTAGTAATCGTGATTTTTTCTCCACCAATTTCACGAACAAAGCTTGGCGCCAACTGTAAATCTATTTTCAGTTCACCCACATTAAGCATGCCATTAATATTGAATCCACCTTTAATATTCATTTTTTCTATTTCAATATTCCCGTTTGAAGTTATATAGCCCCTTGCATGTACGTGACTAGCTTTAAACTTATTCTTTATCTGTATATCACCGGTTAACTTCAACTGTTCACAAGAAATATCTCCTTCTATTTCCCCCTTACCTATTATTGAAAATTGTTCTACCTCTGCATTTCCCTTTATTGTACATTCGCCCACGATCTTCGCCTTTTTACTTGAAACATTTCCAATAATACTTCCCTGACCGGTAACCCGAATAGTTTCATAAACTCCTCCAGAGGCACTACCTTCCCCAACCAACTTTAAATTGGAAGGCTTATCAATTGTCATCCTAAAAACCCCCAATCACTAATTTATTAAGTAATTCATCCATAACCTTTTCGATATTTAGATGTATTGCTACCTTTGTCTTATCGTCCACATAAAAATTATTACTGCTGCCAACAAGTAAGACCGTTACAATACCCATTTTTCTTAAAACAACTAAATAAGCAGGTAGTTCCAATTTCGAAGAATGATCATTTAAGGTTTGAACTACTTGTTTTCCTTCTTCCCATCCAATCTCACCAGTTTCTAACGCCTTTTCTAATAAATACAAGTTTAATGCTGTTTGAAAGGGGATTATTTGAAGTGATGCGATTTGTTCCTCAAAAATAGCTATAGTATTCAACGAAACAATGTTCCGTTCAATAAATTCCTTTTTTAATAGCTTTATTTCTTTCGTCTGAGGTGAAAAAACATTCGCTAACTCATCTAGTGATTTTGTATCTTTAAGATTTTTAATTTGACTAACTCTTTCAATAATCTTATCTTTGGGAAAAAAAGTTTCTTGCCCTGTAAAAGTAGCTTTTCTTATGAACCATTCCTCAGGTATTAAATTTTTCCTTTTCCAACGATAAAGTTGACCATAAGTAATATCTGTTTGTTCTAACAGGTCCTTTTTTGAAATTAACTGTTCTTCCATTTTATTCACCTCTTCTTACCCCAATGTAACATAACACTGTTACGCTGTAAACAACGCACATAAAAATACTTCTTAAGACGTAGCTCAAACTAAAAAGGAGGTAGAACTGGTTATTCGTTCTATCTCCTTTCCAGGCAATATGGTTTCTCTAGGTTTCTCTTCACTAATTTTCATTTATCCTTATGAGCCCTTGCTGTTTCAATAGATGACTCATTTTATTCGCTCCTCCGCTCATTCTTTAGAATAAAACAAATGATGCTGTTATCAGCTTGCAAATCCCAATCTACAAAAATATCCGCAACCGGTAGGCTAAATATATCTTCAAAATGTCCATTATGATGCAAAAATGATTTTTCTAATTCATCTTTTGTAACCATTAGAGTTTGCTCATAGCCTTTGTCAATTAAAGACTTTTCAATTTCAACCAAAATTCCCTCTCTCTTGACCAAATACACCCTTGGCGTGATAAAAAACGCTTTTGTATTTTCCGGTTTTTTCTGTACGATAATGCTTATTCGGTCTACCTCATCAATTAGATTTTTAAAGATTGGATTTTCTTCACTATTTGCAACTGCCCCTGTTACATTACTCTCAAATTCAATTGTGACCATACCTGTATTTTGATTATAATTCCAATCATGATAAGCTGATTTTACATCAGCCCCTAATTCAATTTCGAGAATTCCCTTCAGTTGAGTTAAAATTTTATTCATGACTATTGTGCGGGACATGTCTACCTTGTCTGAGTTTCCACTTTCAAGCAATACAGATTCCATTGGGGAAAGAAACCTTCTTATGTAAAGAACAAGATATGGACCGTTTGCAAATGCAAAGCAAGAGTCTGGACCACGTCCAAAATTCTTCCGTAACATCTTACTTGTTAGGCTACTTATTTTCATGAGTTTTTCTTGAAAGGGTTCTGTAGACATACAGTTAACCTCCCTTTTGATTTATTTATTCCAAAATCTTACTATTTGAAGATGTATATTTAGGTTTCCCATAGCTCCTCGATTTTATCTTTTTTCCCAAAACAAAAGAGAAGTGGATCTAAAATCCACTTCTCTCTATTTGACAGCTAATTTATTCTTCCAAATATTATAATTAAATAATGCTTGTTCTCCCCATAGTCCCACATCATAAATATATCTTCAACGGAACGGTTCAATATTTCTTCAAATACACTCTTATGCGTCCAATACCCCTTTTTAATATTTCTTGCTTGGGTAAGTAAAAGATCCGTTTGTCCTCTTTCATAAATTAACTTTTCAAGCGGTAGCAATATTCCTTTTGATTCAACCACATAGCAATTGGTAGGAGAAGGTACAGTTCGTAAAGTAACTGGCAGTTTATGAAAGCGAGCACCGACCGTTCGAATCACTTTGTACACTCCATCACTCACCATTTCCTCTGTCTTTATATCAACTTTGACATTGGTAGAAACAAGGAGTAACATACCTGAATTCGTATCATAATTCCAATCTTGATAAAAGGATTCGAACTGAACACCTAAGAGTCTAGACGATTCCTGTAAGAGCTCTTTGGAGAGTGATTGAATTACGGAGGTTCGAAATTCTGTAAGTAAATTGTTTTGGTGATTCCCATATAGAACCTCTTCAGCAGGTGTCATAAAACTCCGTAAATAAACGTAAAGTTTGTTTCCTTTTAATACGGCATAACACGTTTCAGGTCCTTTCCCGAATCCTCTCTTAAGCAGCTTGCTAAATGAACTACTGAGAGCATGCAAATCATCTTGCGTAGCTAGCATTCAAATCCCCCTTACATAAATAAAAAGGCCTAACTTCTCAAAAAAGAAGTTAGGCCACGGTTAAGACGACTATATAATAGTTTCTACCATTTACCATTTTAAATAAAAAGTCATAATAAAATTGTATATAAATGTATTATTTCTTATAAAACTAATGACAGCAAGACATTAGACAAGGAGTATCATACCATTTTTCTCAACGGTTCACAAGATTTAATTCAAATGCCTAAGAGGTTCTCACCAGGCATAAATCGTACTTTCACACATGTACCCTTGGAGTCGCTCTTAATATGAATCGTTCCTTTATGTTCCTTTATAATCTGTTGACTAACAAGCATCCCTAAGCCCGTTCCATTTTCCTTTGTAGTAAAAAATAGCTCCCCCACCCGATCAAGAACTTCCTTCGGCATTCCACTTCCTTCGTCAACAATTGACACCTCTATGCTCATGTCTGTTAATACTCCACCTTCAATACGAATAATTCCTCCATCCGGCATTGCCTCTATAGAATTTTTTATAAAATTAATAAACACTTGTTTTAATTGATTGTTATCGCATAAGAGGAATGGGTTATCAAAATAAAAATTTCTCTGTAGCTGAATATTGTTTAATAGCGCCTGTGGTTCCATGAGGGTCAGCACCTGATCAAGTAGTAACTGAATATTCACCTTTTCATACTTTTGCGTATTTGGCTTTGCTAGAACCATCAACTCTCTTAGGATAAGTTCTATTCTTTCGATCTCAGAATCAATAACTCCGTAATAAATTTCATTTCCTTCATACTCATCCTTTAATAGCTGTAGAAATCCCTTTATAGCTGTAATAGGATTACGTATCTCATGTGCAATGCCAGCTGCTAAGTGACCAGCAGTTGCACGCTTTTCTGACAATTGCGCTAACTGGTCGATGACATCATTACTATCTTTATTGTTGATAGACTGCTCGAGAATGATATACGAGCCTATCCATTGATCTTTCAAGTAAATCGGTAGAAGTGTTACCGTTACATCAGTAGTCTTGTCGCCCTTCCCCTTTACCCTTGATTCAAGTGTCATTCGTTTTCCCTGTGATTTTCCTTCATAAAAAGAGTGACCTTCATTTAATACATCTGTATCGAATAGGTCTTTTAATCCTAGCCTCTGCAAATGATTGGTTGAATAACCAAAAAGGTCTTCACAAGGCTGGCTGGCATATTCAATATTTCCTAGAGAGCAGATTACCAAAAATGTATCCTTGCTCTTTGAGAGGATAGAAAAGCCTTTTTTTATGTTGATATCTATGAATTCCTTCAATAGAATGCTTTTAGTTTCATCTCCAATATTAGCCATTGGGCAGGACACTCTCCTTTCTTATATATATTTTTGTAAACTACATATAAAAAGCCACCGTAAGCAATAGGAGAGATTCCTATTGCTTACGGTGGCTATAAAATCTAGCGTATATATCTAGAGTCCGTTAACCTACATTATTATTTTCCTACATTTATCATTCAATAGATCAAGGCGATAAACCTTGTATCCAACATAAATACTATACTATTCTCTTCCATTTTTCAATTCGTTTTCAGTATTTTCTTAAAGTTATTCAATATGTTAATAACTTCTTATCATCAATCATCTTTCGAAGCATGTTAGTAAATTGTTCAAAATCCATATCTACCGAATTCTCTGAACCATACTGCCTCACGCTAACCGATTGATATTCCTGTTCACGATCACCTACTACTAGCACATAAGGAATCTTTTTCATTTGTGCTTCTCTTATTTTATAGCCTAGCTTCTCATCACGGAAATCAACCTCCACGCGAACTTCTTCCTTTTTAAGTAGCTGTTTTAATTTCTCCGCATATTCGCGATGAACATCATTCGAAACTGGTATTACCTTGACTTGAACTGGTGCTAGCCATGCAGGAAAGGCTCCGCCAAAATGCTCTATTAAGATACCAAGGAAGCGATCAATAGATCCAAATACAGCTCGGTGAATAACAACAGGTCGGACCTTTTTGTTTTGTTCATCAATATAGGAAAGGTCAAACTTTTCAGGCATTTGAAAATCCAGCTGAACTGTAGCACACTGATGACTCCTTTTTAAAGAATCCTTTATGTGGATATCGATCTTAGGCCCATAAAATGCACCGTCCCCTTCATTAACTTGAAAAGGAAGACCCAGTTTATTCAAAACATTTATCAAAGACCCTTCTGCTCGATCCCATAACGCCTTCTCCCCCATATAATCTTCCGGTCTTGTCGATAACTCGATGCTATAATCAAACCCAAATACTTTATATACATAGTCAATTAGTTGTAGAGCAGAAGAAATTTCATCTTCTATTTGCTGGGGTGTTACAAAGATATGTGCATCATCTTGGCAAAAGCTTCTTACCCGTAACAACCCATTTAGTGCACCACTAAATTCGTGCCGGTGCACCTGACCAAACTCCGCCATACGAATCGGAAGGTCACGATAGGATCGCAGCTTATCCTTAAATATTAGCATATGTCCAGGACAATTCATCGGCTTTAAAGCAAAGCTTTGTTCATCCACTTCTGAGAAATACATATTGTCTTTATAGTGATCCCAATGACCAGATTGCTCCCATAGTCGCTGATTCATCATAAAAGGAGTTCGAACCTCTTTATAGTCAAAAGAATTTTGAATCTTCCTTAAAAATGTTTCCAGTTCATTTCGAATCAATTGTCCGTTTGTTAAGTAAAATGGCATTCCAGGTGCTTCTTCAGAAAACATGAACAGTTCAAGTTCACTTCCTAGCTTCCGATGATTACGCTTAGCAGCCTCCTCTAAAAAGTGGAAGTATTCATCGAGTTCTTCCTTTGAAGTAAAAGCAACTCCGTACACACGTTGTAACATCTTATTATTGCTATCCCCTCGAAAGTAAGCTCCCGAAACATGAGTTAATTTAAACTCTTTAACATATCCAGTGGACGGTAAATGCGGGCCACGACATAAATCATAGAACTCACCTTGACGATACACAGTTATTTTTTCTTCAGAAGGAATGGCATCAAGCAATTCAAGCTTATAAGGGTCATGGGCAAAAACTCGCTTCGCTTCCTCTCGTGACCACTCTTCCCTTTCAATATTTAGGTTTTCAGCAACGATTTTCTTCATCTCTTTTTCAATTTTCCCCAAGTCTTTTACTGTAATGCTTTCTGGGACATCAACATCATAGTAAAATCCATTTTCAATCACTGGGCCGATAGATAAATGGACATGATTATACAACCGTTTAATCGCTTGAGCTAACACATGGGCAGTTGAGTGTCTCATAATCTTAATACCCTCTTCTGAATTTCTTTCAAGCAATTGAATACTTGCATCGTTATGGATCTCTCTTTTAAGATCAAACATCATTCCGTTCACCATTCCGGCGATCACTTTCTTGCGCAAACTTGGGCTTATCCCCTGAGCGATTTCCTCTAAAGTTACACCCTCTTTATATCTTTTCATACTTCCATCAGGGAATTGAATATTTACTTCCATTAATATAGCCTCCTTTATAAAATAAAAAAACACACCTGTCCCTCTAACAAGGGACGAGTGTGTTTGTCTCGTGGTTCCACCCAACTTCCCACCTCTAAAAAAATCTGAGGCGGCTTCGTTTTGCTGTATCGTAGCGGCTACGGTATTGATTACTGTGATTTCACCAATACTGCTCCAAGGTGGTAAATGCAACTTCTGTGTTAGGAAGATTCCAGCCTTGTCTCCCCTCTCTGTTAACCGTTCAGTCGCACTCATGTCCTTTTCATTGCATGAATTATTTATTTTTAAAATACAAAAAACACACCTATCCCTCTAACAAGGGACGAGTGTGTTTGTCTCGTGGTTCCACCCAACTTCCCACCTCTAAAAAAATCTGAGGCGGCTTCGTTTTGCTGTATCGTAGCAGCTACGGTATTGATTACTTTGATTTCACCAATACAGCTCCAAGGTGGTAAATGCGACAGCTGCGTTAGGAAGATTCCAGCCTTTGTCTTCCCTCTCTGTTAACCGTACAGTAGCATTCATGTCCTTTTCATCGCAAAATGAATTGTAATTTATTAGATAATATATAGAATAAATTCCCTTTCGTCAACACTTTTAACATATTTTCTCAATCAATTGGAAAAATAATGTCAAAACAAACATTTTTACTTGTAGGGAGACAACTATGCACTTGCTATTATTTATCCTATTATTCTTGCTCGCCTACGGGTTCGGAAATTGGCGAGAATGGTTGAAATATAACCACACTATTTTCTATGTGATCACAAGCAATTTACTATATAACTTCTTTTGTCATGACAAATTGCTGTGGGAATATAAGCCGGATTATTTCCTGATGTCACACACCATTATTGATCTTTTATATACGTTTATTGCTTTGCCCGCGATTACACTTTTGTACTTATCATTTTATCCGTTTGATAAGCCAATGTTTAGACAAGTTCGGTATATTGGCCAATGGGTCCTTTCTTCCATGGCTATCGAATATGTTTTCTATAAATTCGACAGGCTTCTTTTACATAACAATTATTACTATTGGATGGATCTCCTCTTTTATCTGGTCATGTATAGCATGATTCGATTACATTATTCACGCCCAATTTTAACCTATGTGTTATCGACGGGTATTATTAGCTTTATGTTGTGGTATTTTCATATTCCACTCAAATAATTACCTTCCCTTTAACTGGAATCCCCCTTACTCTTGGAAATTCCATTCTCCCTTTTCAAATCTTTAAGGATTTTTTAAGGTTTCCTCGTAATAATGAACTCATAACAATGTTTTCATATTGAGGAGGTAAAAGGTTTGAAGAAATGGATGTCTATTGGAGTTGTTGTGATTCTGTTAGCTGGAGGGGGCTTTTGGTTTTATAAAAGCAACCAAACAGTTGCTACTGCTGAAGCACAAGTAATGACTTCTACCGTACAAAGAGGAGATATTGAAGTACAAGTTAGTGGTTCTGGCACTGTTGCTTCCATTAATAGCAGCGACGTGACTGCAGCCTCTAGTGGAGAAGTGGACGAGGTTCTTGTTAGTGAGAATGATGTCGTCGAAGAAGGAACAGAGTTAGTTACTTTTACGGATGGAAGCGATCCGATTACTGCCCCACATGCCGGAACGGTTACCACTCTTGATGTGAAAGCTGGAGACAACCTACAGAACGGACAAGTTGTTGCACATGTGACCGACTACGTTACTCTTCAAACTGTGATTGGGGTAGATGAGTTAGATATTGCAAGCATTAAAGAAGGGCAAGTAGCAAAAATCACCGCAAGCGCGTATCCAGATGAGACATTTACAGGTACGGTTACAAAGGTGTCTAAAGAAGGAACTTCTACAAATGGTGTTTCTAGCTTTGAGGTAACTGTCCAATTTGATGATCCAAAAGATCTTTTAATAGGAATGTCAACTGAAGTAAGTATTACAACCGAAAGCAAACAAAGTGTTCTTTATGTTCCAATTGAAGCTGTAAAAATAAATGGTAATGAAAAATATGTAACTATCCAAGAGTCTGACACAAGTGAAAATGAAGAAGCTGTGACTACCCAACAAGTTGTAGAAACAGGAATCAATGATGACCAAAATATTGAGATTGTTTCCGGACTAGAGGAAGGACAAATTATTCAATTAGCTATTACAATCTCTTCGAGCAGTGACTCCGCTACCGATCGAGGTGCAATGAGAGATTTCTCTGGAACTGGCGGTGAAAGCGGCTTCCCAAGTGGGGGAATGGGTACACCTCCTACTGATAGAGCAGGAAGAGGCGGCGAGTAATATGAGAAAGCCAGTCATTGAAATCAATCAAATGTCCAAATCATACGAACTAGGCGGCGAAACGGTCAAAGCACTACAAGAGGTCTCCCTCCAAATTAATGAAGGGGACTTCCTTTCTATCATTGGCCCATCTGGTTCAGGAAAATCTACCTTTATGAATATGATCGGCTGCCTCGACAAACCAGACTCAGGTGAATATTTGCTTGACGGAAAAAAGGTCAATAATATGAAGGATCATGAGCTTGCAGCCATAAGAAATGTGAAAATCGGGTTTATTTTTCAAAATTTTAATTTACTAAATAAATTGACCGCCCTTGAAAATGTCGAACTTCCTCTTGTTTATAGAGGATTAAGTGTAAAAGAACGTAGAGAAAAAGCAATTAATAGTCTGGAAAGAGTGGGCCTAGGTGAACGAATCCACCATATGCCAACACAACTTTCAGGTGGACAGCAGCAAAGGGTTGCCATAGCAAGAGCCTTAGCAGGAGACCCTCCTGTACTTCTTGCTGACGAGCCTACTGGTGCACTTGACAGCAAAACTAGTAACGAGTTATTGCAGATGTTAAAAGAATTAAACAAACGCGGACAGACGATTGTCATTATTACCCATGACTTAGAGGTTGCAAAGGAAACCAATCGCATCGTTCGAATCCATGATGGACAGCTTTACGAAAATGGAGGTGATTGGTTTGAACCTAGTCGAATCTATCAAAATGGCACTCAAGAGTATCAAGAGCAATAAAATCCGAGCCATTTTAACGATGTTAGGAATTATTATTGGGGTTGCCTCAGTTATCACACTTGTCGGGGTTGGACAAGGATCATCACAGTCTGTAACGGATGAAATCGGAAGCTTAGGAACAAACCTGATTACCTTGAGTGTGAATGATACAGAATCAGTCCAATTGAAGGACGACCAAATTCTAGAATTCCAGGAATTGAACGGTATTTCAGAGGTGGCCCCTGTTGTTACTGGGCGCATAAATGCAAAAAATCAGGAAAACACTGCACAAGTATCAATAACAGGTACAACCTCTTCTTACTTATCCGTTAGAAATTTAACACTAAGTCAAGGTCGATTCATTACCGATATGGATGATGAACTACGACAGAAGGTGGTCGTCCTCGGGTCAACTACTGCAGACACTTTGTTTCCATCTGAAAACCCAGTTGGACAGAGTGTACAAATTGAAGGTGTATCCTTCCAAGTAGTGGGAGTCCTAGAGTCTGTTGGTACCTCTCTCGGTACGAGTGGGGATAATGTTATTATCGCTCCCCTTTCAACCACCCAGAGAATAACGCAGAGTACAACAATTGGAACAGTCTACTTTCAAGCTGAGAGCGAAGACTATGTAAATCGTGCCATGTTCCAAGTACAAGGTGTGATGACTACCCTTTTCCCGAATTCAAATGACTATTATTCTGTATCAAGCCAAGAAGATTTAATGGAGACGATGACCTCTGTTTCCGATACTATGACTCTTATGCTTGGTGGTATAGCAAGCATCTCCTTGCTGGTAGGCGGTATCGGAATCATGAACATCATGCTCGTTTCAGTTTCTGAGCGAACGAAAGAAATCGGAATACGAAAAGCTATTGGAGCCAATCGTAGATCAATATTATTGCAATTTTTAATAGAGGCAGTTGTTTTAAGTACACTCGGAGGTTTAATCGGAGTTGTAATTGGATTAGGAGTTTCAAAACTAATGGAAGTATTCTCTAGCATCACCATTTCATACTCCCCATCCGTTACATTACTTGCTTTCCTATTTTCCCTATTAATAGGAGTCGTTTTTGGGGTGTTCCCAGCTAACAAAGCATCAAAACTAAATCCGATTCAAGCGCTTCGTCAGGAATAACTTATCACTGGCCGTGAATATCATGGCCAGATGATATTTTACGAGAAACTACGAAATGAGGTGCAACATGCATATAAAAAAAGGGCTAAACGTAGCTATTGTTGGATCCATGATTACCTTCGCAACTTTTTCTGCTTCCCCAATTAATCACGCTAGTGCCGAGGAAAACGTAACAATAGAAAGTACAACACGATTATCAGCACTCGAAATACTCGAGTTTGAGCTCGATCAAACGTTTTCGAAAGATGTAACCACATACACAGCAACTGTATCAAATGATATAAATAGCATGAGTTTACTTCTGGACACTGAAATCGATGGCACACTTGTAACGATAAATGGAGAGGAAGTTACAAGCAAAGAGCAGCTGATCTATTCACTTAATACAGGTGAAAATACTATTACAATAACGCTCACAAATGGTGGTGAAGTAACTACATATACACTAACAATTTTCCGAGCATTAAATGAAAATAGCAGTCTATCTAATCTTACTCTTTCTAGAGGAGATCTTAATTTTTCACCTTCTATTACAAGTTACTCAGTCGATGTAGAAAATTCCATAAGCTCAATAACTATTAAACCTGAAACCTCAGTCGACACAACTACTGTTAAAGTGGGAGAAATTACTGTGGATCCAAAGAATGGCCATACCATTGAACTCCCAGTAGGTAAAACCACCGTGTCATTCGTTATTATAGCAGAGAATGGTAATCAGTCTACGTATACTGTTACGATCACAAGAGCGGCTATGGTAAACAGCTCTACTGATACTAATACGTCTGACAATACAAAAACAAATACCAATCAATCTACAACAACTAAGGACCAACCGACTATTACCAATCTTGTATCAACTTCACAAACTGGGTCTGGTTCTACTCGAACATCATCGACTGCTCAGGGAACTTCGACAAGTAGTTCAGGAGCACAAGCGGAAACTCCAACTACTGCTAATTTATCAGCACTATCAGTTTCATCAGGAACATGGAATAAAACCTTTGATTCAGATACCTACACATATCATATTGCTGTCGGTACAGACGTAACTAGTGTTACGATCGCGGCTACAACTGGTGAAAGTGATGCAGAGGTTGAAATTGAAGGAAGCACGAGTACGACAGTTGCTCTTCCCGATCAAGCAAAAACTGCGATATCCGTAGCCGTTACAAACGGAGATGACCGTAAAACATATGTTTTAGTTTTTGATAAAGAGATCGAAGAAATAGAAACTACCGAAACCTCTAATACTGATGAATCTACCGAAGCTTCTGTATCAAAAACAACCGATTCTACAATTGCTCAGTCAAACATGTCAGGAAATCAACGAGGACAAAATAAACAAGCAATGCAAACGTCTGATCAATCATCAGAAAGTTCGGGATCATTTTGGGACTGGATAAAATCCCTATTTAATTTTTAATATTATTGTTTTAGGAGCGTGTACAAAGTTATGCAAGTATCTTCCATTGCATCAAGTTCTACAGCATATAATTCTATGAATCAATCAAGCACTTCCATTACAGCATTAGAAAAGCAAAAGCAACAACTTCAAAATCAAATGGAAAAAGTAAAAGCGTCTAAAGAAGACGAGGACAAAAAGCAAAAAGAGATACAACAGCTTGAAAAACAAATCCAACAAATTGAATCGGAAATTCAAAGACTCCAAGGAAATAATTCTAACTCAAATGTTCAACAAACATCTTCTGCTAGAACACCACTAGAGGATACAGTTGAGATAAGCGAGGAGGGACGGTTATTAAATCAAGGGCTGTAATTCATAAGCTATTCTGACTGAAATTCTAAGAAATTACCTTGGGGTGTCTGAATCCAGTGGCTATTGGGACTGGAATTCAATGATATTACCTTGGGGTGTCCGAATCCAGTGGCTATTTGGACTGGAATTCCATGATATTACCTTGGGGTGTCTGAATCCAGTGGCTATTCGGACTGGAATTCTAAGAAATACCTAGGGTGTCCGAATCCAGCGGTTATTTGGACTGGAATTCAATGATATTACCTTGGGATGTCTGAATCCAGTGGCTATTCGGACTGGAATTCTAAGAAATTACCTTGGGTGTCCGAATCCAGCAGTTATTCGGACTGGAATTCTAAGAAATTACCTTGGGTGTCCGAATCCAGCGGTTATTCGGACTGGACTTCAATGATATTACCTTGGGGTGTCCGAATCCAGCGGTTATTCGGACTGGAATTCCATGATATTACCTTGGGGTGTCCGAATCCAGCGGCTATTTGGACTGGACTTCAATGATATTACCTTGGGGTGTCCGAATCCAGTGGCTATTTGGACTGGAATTCTAAGAAATTACCTTGGGTGTCCGAATCCAGCGGTTATTCGGACTGGAATTCCATGATATTACCTTGGGGTGTCCGAATCCAGCGGTTATTCGGACAGGACTTCAATGATATCACCTTGGGGTGTCCGAATCCAGCGGCTATTTGGACTGGACTTCAATGATATCACCTTGGGGTGTCCGAATCCAGCGGTTATTCGGACTGGACTTCCATGATATTACCTTGGGGTGTCCGAATCCAGCGGTTATTCGGACTGGACTTCCATGATATTACCTTGGGGTGTCCGAATCCAGCGGTTATTCGGACTGGACTTGATGGAATTTACCTTTGGAAACCGCACCCGATGCTTTAAGTTTAAGTGGTTTAATGCATTTAAAATGACATTCTATTTGACATTAAAATTGAAGACATATTTTAACTGTACAAACAAGTATTATCATTGTAAATAAGTGTGTCCTTTCGAATGCCAATTAAACTAAAAAAGAAAAATAGCGTGAGTCAAATTCTCACGCTATTTTATGAGTCATTTTATACGTATGCACCCGAAAACGAAACCCTTTGCGTTTTTTGCAATATGGATGTATATATTTTTAGCGAATCATGGTAAATCTCCACGAAGTTTTTGATATTTCCTCGGAAATTAGCGCCACTTCCCCGCAATCGCTTCAATATCCCTTGGTGATGTTCGGCAACATCCTCCAATTAATCGAGCCCCAGCTTCGTACCATTCTATTGATTTCGACTCGAGTGTATTGCATGATTCTTTACCGTGCCAAGTTTTTGTCTCGGGATCATACGTTTCCCCAGAGTTTGGGTAAACAATGATAGGTTTTTCTGTATGGTTTCTAAGATTGCTAATGGCTTCTGTAACATAATCTAATGGAGCACAGTTTAATCCAACGGCAGCAATCTGTTCACATTCATTTGCCAATTCAGCACATTCTTGTAACAACGTACCGTCACTTATTGACCTTTCGTCCTTCAAGGAGAAGGAAAGCCATGCATAAGTTCCAGGAAACTCCTGCAATAAAGAAATTAATACTTTGGCCTCCTGAAGGGAAGGAATGGTTTCAAATGCCAAAATATCAGCTCCAGCTTCTATAAGTACCGCCATTCTCTGACGGTGGAAATCTTTAAGGAGATTATCGCTCACCCCATAGTTCCCAACATACTCTGAGCCATCTGCTAAGAACGCACCATATGGACCAACAGATGCAGCTACCAATGGTTTGGGTCTAACCAGTTGTTGCTCTTCTTGCCAAAAGTCATCTCTTGCACTCTTCGCAAGCACTACTGTCTTTTTTATCAATTCCAAGGCTTCTTCTTCTTGTAATCCACGTTTTATAAATCCTTCAACTGTTGCTTGATAGCTTGCAGTTATCGCACAATCTGCACCTGCCTGAAAATAGTCTAAATGTACCTGATAAATTAGCTGTGGATTCTCAAGTAACACACGCGCTGACCATAGAGGATCATCCAAATTGCATCCATAGGATTCAAGCTCGGTAGCCATTGCTCCATCTAAAAGAATAAGTGAATGCTCTTGTAAAACAGCATCAATTGGGTTGGTTTTTTTCAACGTAAACTTCTCCCTTCTTGTTAAACCCTTGTTTTATATAATAACTAGCATAGCAAAGCAAGATAAATGGAATTCCACAAAACAGTGCAATTCTCTGTGTTGGATCAAAAGCAATACCTATACAGGAAGCCAGACAAAGAAGGAACGCTGCAATCGGTACGATAGGATACAATGGCGTTCGGTAAGCTAGGTCTTGCACGGAATGGCCTTCTTTTACATATTGTCTACGGAATAATAACTGTGAAACACTAATACTCATCCATACAATAACTACTGCTAGTCCTGAAATGGACACAAGTACGATATATACAGTATCAGGTGCAATAATACTAGAAAACAGCGCTAAGCCACCACCTAGCATACTGAAAATAATAGCATTAAGTGGTACACCTCGATTTGTTAGCTTTGCAAAGATTGGAGAGATTGTTTCTTTTTCTGCAAGTGACCAAAGCATTCTTGAGGAAGCGTATAATCCAGAATTCGCGGCCGATAAAATGGCCGTTAAGATAACAAAGTTCATAATATCCGCACCATATGGTACCCCTATTCTATCAAGAACAGCAACAAACGGGCTCTCCAATACCCCAGCAGCTGAAAAAGGGAGTAGAGCTGATAACACAATGATGGTTCCGACAAAGAAGATAATTAATCTCCACAGAGTCGTTCGAATAGCCTTCGGAATTGCCTTTTCTGGATTTTCAGTTTCTCCAGCAGCAATCCCAATTAATTCTGTCCCAGAAAATGCAAAATTCACTGCCAACATGGTCATAAAAATAGCAAATACACCGTTTGGAAATAACCCTTGGCCAATGATATTTGAAAACACGGGTGCTGTCTCAGAACCCTCTATTGGCAGAATACCAATCATAGCTGCTGCACCTAAAATAATAAAGAACAAAATTGCAAGAACTTTTATGGATGCAAACCAAAATTCTGATTCAGCAAAGAATTTAACAGTTATAGCATTTAATAAAAAAATTAAAATAGCAAATAGAGCACTCCAAATCCATACATTCACATTTGGGAACCAACGCTGCATCAATAACCCAGCAGCTGTGAACTCTGACCCTAGTGCCACTGTCCAAGTTAACCAATACAACCAAGCAACAGTAAAACCTGTTGCGGGTCCAATATATTTGGCTGCGTAACTATGAAACGCTCCCGTTTCTGGCATATGTACAGATAGCTCCCCCAAACATAACATAACTAAGTAGACCACCAAGGCACCGATTAAGTACGAAAGAATCGTTCCAAACGGTCCTGCCTGTTGAATCGTATAACCTGAACTTAAAAACAAACCGGTCCCAATGACCCCACCTAAGGATAACATGACTAGATGTCTTGCTTGCATTTTCCTTTGAAATCCTTGTTCTTCCACTTTCACAACTAACTCTCTCCTTAACCTACATCCAGAAGCAACCATTACAAACGATCAATGAATACTATAGTGAGGGAAACAAAAAAGCGCACTCAGGAAACGAGTGCACTACTGACAAATAAAAACGTCCGCTCCTATCTATCGAGGAAAAATCACCCGCTGGAATTAGCACAGTATCCTAGTTGATCTGTTGCTGAGGCTTCACAGGGCCAGTCCCTCCACCTCTCTGGATAAGAAATATTTCTATCAACCTTACCAATCTATAAAAATAATGTCAAGAAACTTCTGAATAAATTAATAGTTTGCATTCTATTATGTATAACTATTACTGTCTCGTCATACATATAACTGTTTGATATACAAAACAAAGGAGCGAAAACTTCATGAATCAACAAACACCATCTTTTGTCAGTCATATTGACTCGTATGTGTATCATGCACTCCAAGGGATTACAGGGCGAATGGTTGCCGTCCAAACTGTCAGAGGGACTGTAACTGGATTACTTAAGTCTGTTATGCCTGACCATATTGTAGTGGAATCAGGAGGTTCTCCATTCTTTATACGAACTCAACAAATTATCTGGGTTATTCCTAGAGGATAAGGAGGTCATTTGATGTTTAAACGCGAAAATAAATTATTGATTGACCTTCCTGTTCCAGAGCATGGTGATCCGAATGCTGCCGCTGCAGTTCAGGAGTTGTTAGGTGGAAAATTTGGAGAAATGTCAACATTAAACAATTACATGTATCAGTCTTTTAACTTCCGTCAAAAGGATAAATTAAAACCTTTTTATGACCTCGTAGCAAGTATAACAGCAGAAGAATTTGGTCATGTGGAGCTCGTTAGTAATACAATCAACTTGTTATCACGCGGAAACACCTTTCCTGGGGACCCTGATGTTACCCCTTTACGTGAAGGAATGGATGCACGCAGTACGTATCACTTTATAGCTACTGCTCAAACGGCATTAGCAGGTGATTCTATGGGGCGTCCTTGGACCGGAGACAATGTATTTAGCAGCGGTAACTTAGTGCTAGATTTACTTCATAATTTCTTTTTAGAGGTAGGAGCACGCACACATAAGATGCGAGTATATGAAATGACAGAACATGAAACTGCTCGTGAAATGATAGGGTACTTACTTGTCAGAGGTGGGACGCATGTACTCGCTTATGCTAAAGCTTTAGAAATTGCTACGGGCGTAGATGTTAAAAAAATGGTTCCGATTCCTAATCTATCTAACAGAAAGTTTGATCATGCAAAAAAATTTGAGGATCAAGGCTTATCAAATGTTTTATATACATGGAATGATGTAGGCCATTATACAGATATCTCAAAAATTTGGAAAGGAACAAACCCTGAAAATGGAAACCAGCTCAAAGTAATTACTGGAGCTCCTAAGGGGGCACCTATTCCAAATTTAGAAGAGCTACCTGAAGAATTTGCTCCAGGGATCGATCGAGATGATTACGCAAAAATCGCCAAACGTTTAATGGAAAATATGTAAAATAGTTAAAGGGTATTCATGTGTCCATGAATACCCAACTTTCATATTTATATAGTTTTTGCTTCTAACACATCTTCCCCACGTGCAGCTCTAACTTTTTCAACATACTGCTTTGCATACTCCGTAATAAGGTCATAATCTCCCGTCTTAGCTGGTGCTAATAGATTTCCTCCTACTCCTACTGCTACACAACCGTTTTTAATCCATTGGTCCACATTTTCAAGGCTAACACCACCTGTTGGCATAATGTTCACTTGTGGAAGTGGCGCTTTTACTCCCTTAACAAAATCAGGGCCAAAGTTGTTCCCTGGGAATAACTTCACAATATCAACACCAGATTCAAGAGCACGCTTCATTTCCGTAATTGTCATACAACCTGGCATATAAGGGATTTGATAGAGGTTACATAATTTTGCGGTTTCTTCATCAAAGGAAGGACTGACTACGAACTGTGCCCCTGCAAGGATGGCTATTCTAGCAGTAGTTGAGTCAAGAACCGTACCAGCTCCAATCACCACATCATTGCGTTCATTATATAGAGACGTTAACTCTTTAATTACTTCATCCGCTTCTTTGACAGTAAAAGTTACTTCTATCCCCTTAATACCACCTCGAATACATGCATTAGAGATTGTTACTGCTTCTTCCTTCGTCTCTGCTCTCACTACTGCCACTACTCCACACTCTGAAACCTTTGATAGAACATTGATTTTATTCATGTGAATCCCCACTTTTTATATATTTTATGAAACATTTTTTATTAAATTTACAAAACTATCGTGCTGCCGTATCATATAGTAGAACGGCGTTTTAAATTTTAAAATAAAAAGTTCTATGCATTCTACATATATAAATCCATTGAAAGAGGTAACCGACTGTGTCAAACGTCCAATCACTTGAAAGAGCCTTAACTATTTTGAATAAGCTTTCAGATTATCCCGATGGAATACAAATTGCCCGTTTATCCGAACAAGTTGGTCTATCAAAAAGTACCGTCCACAGGCTCTTAGCAACATTATCCAATATGAACTATGTCGTAAAAGATTCGGAATCCGATAAGTATAAATTAGGATTGCAAGTCCTATTTCTCTCAAGAAATATTTTAAATAATAATGACATTGTGAATACGGCAAAACCTTACCTAGAAAGGCTTTCCCTTGATGTAAATGAAACCGTCCATTTATGCATCGAAGACCGTGGTGAAATTGTGTATATTGATAAAATTGAAAGCAATCAAACCATTCGAATGTTCTCACGTGTCGGAAACCGCGCACCGATGTATTGTACTGCTGTCGGGAAAATCTTATATTCTGGTATGGAGTCAGACCATTTTGAAGAATTAGTTTCAAAGGTGAATTTTATCCCTAAGACAGAATCAACCATCACAACCCCTGAGGGACTTCGGGAAGAAATAAATAAGATTAAGAAACAAAAATATGCCTTGGATAATATAGAAAATGAAGAAGGAATACGATGCATCGCCGCACCGATATACAACCATACAGGCAAGATTATTGCTAGTTTTAGTATCTCTGGTCCTAGTAATCGTGTGACAATGGATAAAATAAACGATACATTAATAGATAAGATGAGACAGACTAGCTTAGATATCTCTAGAAATCTAGGTTACATCGGTTCTTGATAAAGCCATTTCCTTCCCTGACTGGGAAGGAAATTTTTTACTTTATGTTTATTCTCCTTGTTTCCATAAATGAGCTTAGTTCCGCTCGATCTGGTAGCCCATCATTATCTCCTGGAGACATAACCGCTAAAGCTCCAATTGCTGTTCCACGTATCACTGCATCCTCTATTTTTTGTTCTTCTAACAAAGCACTCACTACACCGACGGCAAAACCGTCACCAGCCCCAACCGTATCAACGACTTTTTCTACCGGGAAACCCTCTGTATAAAACTGCTTTCCTTCAGAACTTGTGAAAGCTCCCTTTGCACCTAATTTTATAACCACTGTTCTCACTCCAGCAGCATGATAAAACTGTGCAATCTCAGTCTCATCTTCACAGCCTGTCAATAGCTTTCCTTCTGTAATGCCTGGCAGAACAATATCCGCCTGACAAGCTAAATCATTAATAATCCTCACCATTTCTTTTTGGTCTGGCCATAATCCTGGACGTAAATTCGGGTCAAAAGAAATTTGAACTCCTTTCTCACGTGCCACTCTCAATAACTCATAGACAGCTGCTCTGCACTCTTCCGATAATGCTGGTGGTATTCCAGTTAAATGAATATGATCAAATCCGTCCCAGCTTACATTATTAATTGTCTCTATATTCATATGAGAAGCTGCAGAGTTTTTCCTTGCAGAGAACACTTCTGGGTCTCCCACTTCGACTTTTTGCTTCCATTGCATACCCGTTACATATTTTGATTCATATTTAACATAGGTTGTATCAATCCCATTTTGTTGAAGAAACTTCTCTATGTTTTTACCGAAAGGATCTTTCCCAAGTTGCGTAATATAGGTAACCTCATGACCTAAGCGGGACATTCCGATCGAAAAGTTCACCTCTGCCCCGGCAACAAACCGACTAAATCGGTTCACTTCTTCTAAAGAACCACTTTGCTCTGCTACGAAGAGAGCCATCGGTTCACCGATTGTAATGATTTTACTCATACTTCCTCTTCTCCCCTTTATTTAAAGAGAGACATACTGTGCTATGCCTCTCTTTAGCTACTTTTAGACAGCAGTTGCGTTGATATCTTCTTCTTTTACATTTCCTTTGTTTTTCTTTTTCATATATTTAGACCAATAGGCCGTTAAGATTGGTACTAGAATGGATGTGACAATTACGGAAGCGGCCACCAATGCAGTTGCTGATTGAGCAACATCCATAAATTCCGGCTTCATATTGGCAATAATCATAGGATTAGCAACAGCTGCGCCAGCTGTACTAGAAGCAGCTAGTCCTGCCGTACCATTTCCGCCACCAATATACTTATCTGCTAAGATTAACGGAATACCAGTTACAATGATTACAAGAACACCTAGGATAATACCGGCAAGACCTGTTTTTGCAATGACCGTTAAATCAATTGTGTTTCCCAGGGCAAATCCGAAAAACGGGATCATTGTATGAGTAGCTTTGCTAAAGAAATCTTTTAAATCACTATCTAAATTTCCAAGAACAAAACCGACTAAGAAAGGTAGAACTGCCCCTACGAACACATGTGGTTCAAATGCTGCTAAGCCCGTTGAGCCAAGAATTAACATCGTTACTAATGGTCCTGATTCAAGTGACATTAATACAAAAGCTCCCGCTTCTTCTTTCGTACCGTACTGTTGCATGATGGAAGCATATAGACCACCGTTTGTCATATCCATTGCAGCAATTAAAGCAAGAACTGAGAAACCAGCAAATAATCCTGTTTGAATTCCGCCTTCTGGCATAAACATGGAGGCAATAATAGCTATAACCCATGCAACTGCAATTTTCGTTAATACAAGTGTTCCAGACTTTCTTAATACTGTACCTGTTGCTTTTATGTTGATGCCTGCACCCATACAGAAGAACCATACCGCTAAAATTGGAACTGTTCCCGTCATTAATCCGTTGGTAAACGACCCGAAATATTCTCCTGAGGTTGGAGCAAGAGTGTGTATAATTGCTCCTAAAAATAGTGGAACAAGCATTAGTCCGCCAGGGATCTTTTCAATTGACTTCATGATTTTCATTTTGCATTACCTTTCCCTTCTAATTTTTATATAGGTAAATTTCACGCAAAAGAACTTGAGATGATTGAATAATTGTCAATTTTATGCTATCTTTAAGTTTCAAAAAACAATTCGAAATGTTACAGGTGGCTATTCCTTTGGTCTGCCAACCATTGGCCGCCTTAACGTTTCATCCCATATTCTTCTGTGTTGGTCTCTATAACTCCACTTTAAGCACTACTTTTCTCACCTTTTGTTTTTCTTGAGCAATTAAGCCCGTCATATGTGAATCTTCAGGGAAGCAAATCATAACATCTCCAGGATTCATTGTGATTCCAGAGAGGACATCACCTTTAAAAAAGATGGCATCCTTCTCCGCATCGTACTCTTCCTTCACTTGCTGGCGTCCAATATGGTCAACCCCAATTTTCTCTTGTCCTTCTAAAATATAATGGATATCTAAATACTTTCTATGTGCTTCCCAAAAACAGCTTTCTTCCTCTTTTGTTTCGTATTCATTTAGGAAAAAGAACGAGTTATTATCAACTTCATAGCGCCCGGCTGTATATTGTGAAAAGTCACCTTTTAGGAACTCTAACTTTGATAAAATCTTATCGTCTAAAACGGCCTTTTCTCTGATATCTTCTAGCTTTCCTGTAATCACTCTAATCTTTCCTTTCTGAGATTCTTTAACGTGCTAACCAACCACCATCAATTGCTATGATTGATCCATTCATATAATCTGAAGCTCTACTTGATAAGAACACAACAACCCCCATTAGATCAGAAGGATCTGCCCAACGTCCGGCTGGTATGCGTGAAAGAATTTCTGCATTACGCTGTTCGTCTGCACGAATAGGTGCTGTATTAGCTGTTGCAATGTAGCCTGGAGCAATCGCATTAATTTGAACATTATATTGTCCTAACTCATTAGCAAACGCTTTCGTAACACCCGCAACTGCATGCTTACTTGCTGTATACGGCGGAACAAATTTCCCACCTTGGAAGGAAAGCATAGAGCAAATGTTAATAATCTTACCGCTCTTTTGCTCTACCATCACTTTTGCGACTTCCTGGCTTAAAAAGTAGACCGCGTTTAGGTTAATTTCCATTACCGCATCCCAATCTTCTTGCTTGTACTCTAGTAAAGGAGCACGTCTAATGGTTCCCGCATTATTTACTAATACATCAATCTTTCCATACACATTTAGACAGTCCTCTACTACTTTCTTCAAGGAGTCTCTATTCGTTAGGTCAGCCTGGTGGAAATGCACCTTTCTTCCCGTCTCTTCAATAAATGCTCTCGTTTCATCCCAATTTGTATCATGCGTAACAATAAACAAATCTGCTCCAGCTTTTGCTAACGCGACCGCATACCCTTGGCCAAGACCAGTATTTCCACCTGTTACGATAGCTACCTTATCTTGTAGGCTAAAAAAGTCTAATGAGAAATCTTGTAAACTCATATTTTATTACACTCCTATTTCATTATTTTTATATTGTTAATGTGACTAGTTTTAAATTACTTTAGTTGATCCATTGTCACTTGATCCATATCATTGTAGGTCTTATTTTCGCCAGCCATTGCCCAAATGAAAGTATAATTACTTGTTGCAGCACCACAATGAATGGACCATGGCGGAGAGATCACCGCTTGTTCATTTTTCATAACGATATGTCTTGTTTCAGTTGGCTCCCCCATAAAGTGGAACATTCTAGCATTTTCATCTAAATCGATATACAGATAAGTTTCCATTCTGCGATCATGAGTATGAGTTGGCATCGAGTTCCATACACTGCCTGTATTTAACTGAGTCATCCCCATTACCACTTGACAGCTTTGGATTCCCTCATTGTGGATCATTCTACGAATTACGCGATCGTTCGCACTTTCAAGAGCGCCTAACCGATCACCTTCAATGGATTTAAAGGAAACATGCTGCACAGGATACTCTTTGTGAGCAGATGCTGAGAATAAATAATACTTTGCTGGATTTTCAGCTGATTCACTTGTAAAAAGAAGTTCTTTCTTCCCTAATCCCACATACAAGCAGTCTTTATTCTCCATCTCATAAACTTCACCGTCGACAGTAATGTTTCCGTTACCTCCAACATTAAAGATTCCCACTTCTCTTCTCTCTAAAAAGTAGTTAGCCTTAATTTCGTCGTATCCTCCTAAAGAGATCGTTTCTTTCGTTGGGGTAATTCCACCGATAATTACACGGTCTTCCATGGAATAGGTAAGCTTGATCTCACCAGGCACAAATAAGTCTTCAACAAGATAATGCTTTCTAAGGTCTTCAGTAGTAAATGTTTTAGCATGATCAGGGTGTGTCGAGTATCTAATTTCCATAAATTACATCTCCTTTATAAGTCGTTCCACATCGTGGTATGTTGTTCCATAAATCAATTATAGCGTTTTCACAAATAAAATACCATCTTTAATTTGGCAAAAATATGAACATTTTTACATTTAATAAAAAATAAAAAGAGCCATCCATTTGGATAGCCCTAAACACAACTATATTTTATAATACCTTCTCTAAGAAATCTTTCGCTCTTGCTGTTTTTGGATTACTAAAAAACTCAGCTGGACTTGCGTCTTCAAGCAATACTCCACCATCAAGGAATAATACTCTGTCAGCCACTTCACGTGCAAATCCCATTTCATGGGTAACGATCGCCATCGTCATACCTGACTTTGCTAGGTCCTTCATTACATTCAGTACTTCCTTAACCATTTCAGGGTCAAGTGCGGATGTTGGCTCATCAAATAGCATTAAGTTCGGCTCCATCGCTAAAGCACGAGCAATAGCAACACGCTGTTTTTGTCCACCTGACAGGTTACTAGGAAATGCTTTTTCCTTTTCTGTAAGTCCCACTTTCGCAAGCAAATTACGAGCCTTTTCTTCCGCTACTTGTCGCGTTTCTCCTTTTACTTTGATTGGAGCGTACGTTAAGTTTTCAAGTACATTTAAATGCGGAAACAAGTTGAAGTGCTGAAAAACCATCCCAATTTGTTGACGAACCTTTAGTATATTTGTATTTTTATCTGTAATACTTTGACCGTCTATCGATATAGTTCCCTTTGTTGGCACTTCTAATAAGTTGATACAGCGAAGAAAAGTTGATTTTCCAGACCCAGATGGTCCAATAATCGAAACAACTTCACCACTATTAATATTAGTCGTGATACCCTTTAGTACTTCATTATCACCGAATTGTTTATAGAGGTTTTCCACTTTAATCACTGAACTTCAACCTCCTTTCAACAACTTTCCCAATGATCGTTAACACCATAACAAGTAGCCAATAAATGACCCCTACAAAAATTAGAGGTTCAAAGTTTCGATAAATATCAGCACCGACTACTTGAGCTCGGCGCATAAGATCTAAATACCCAATAGTTGAGACAATAGCCGATTCCTTCGTTAATGTAATAAATTCATTCATGAGTGCAGGTAAAATATTTTTTAAAGCCTGTGGTAAAATGATGTCCTTCATCATCAACCGATAAGGTACCCCAAGAGCTTGAGCAGCCTCTGTTTGTCCCTTATCAACTGCTTGAATTCCAGCACGGATAATTTCCGATACATATGCAGAGGAATTCAGACCAAATGCAAGGATAGCTGATAAAAATGGAGAAATATCATAGCCTGTTAATTGTGGAATCGCAAAATAAATAATCATTAACTGCAAAATTAATGGTGTTCCACGGAAAATAGATGTATATGCATCCCCAAACCAGTTCAATGCTTTAATTTTTGAAATTTTACATAATGCTAGAACCGTTCCTAAAATAAAACCAAAGATAATTGATATAATGACAAACTGTAATGTAACCCATATTCCTTCTAAAATAAAAGGAATATAAGGCACAATTTGGCTAAAATCCAAATTCATGCCTTACACCTCACTTTAATATTTTTCTGGTTAAACTTATTCTTCAGATAACCATTTCGCTTTTAATTCTTCTAGCTTCCCGTTCTCTTCCATTTCCTTTAGGACTTGATTTACTTCGTCAACTAGTTCACTGCCCTTTGGAAAAGCAACCGCCATTCCTGGTGAGCTCGAAGTAGGATCATCAAATCCTGCTAATCCTTGCTCATTAATATATCCTGTAGCTACTGACTTATCCAAGTACGCTAGATCAATACGGTTCGATTGTAATTCTTGAATCAAGATCGTTGCGTTGTCAACAGCCTTGATTTCAAAATCAACTGTTTCCTGAAGCTTTCGAGCACCCTCTTCTTGAATCGTACCTAACTGAACTCCAACCGTTTTTCCTTCTAATTGATCAAGGGATGTCACTTCAGAGTCCTTTAATGTGATAAACATTTCACCTGAATGATGATACTGAGTAGAAAAATCAACATTCTGAGCACGCTTCTCTGTAGCAGACATTCCTGATAATACTAGATCTACACGATTCGCTTGAAGTGCGCCAATTAGTCCATCAAATTTCATATCCTCAATTTTTAGCTCATAGCCTAATTCTTCTGCAATGTATTTAGCTAAATCAATATCGAAGCCTTCTACTTCGCCTGATGTGTTTCGAGATTCAAATGGAGCAAAATCTGCAGAGGTTCCCATGGTTAATACTTTTTTGCCCTCTTCTGCTTCACCGTTTCCAGATTCGTTATTTTGGCCACATGCTGCCAATACTAACGTTAAAATTAAAGTAATAAATAAACCGAACTTTTTCATGTTGTTTCCTCCTTATATAACGTTTATATGATATATACGAATAATTATTCAACTGAATGAATAATAACACATGCATATAATTTTGAAAAGTAGCTTTTTTAATATAAAAATATTCAGATTATTCTTCGAACTGTATTTATAATTTTATTATTTTAACAAATCAATACGATTATCCATGGATTCTTTTCGTTTCTAGGAATTCGTTTACCACTTTTTCAAAGATCTCTTTATTCGTAAGTAATTCATAACCAGTTGAAGCAAGAGCAAGTGCGCCTTTACTCAAGATTTGATGAGAATTCTCCGTAATAGTAATATCTGCAAACTCCTTTGTATGGGCAACAAGGCCCGGTGAATCAAGTCCAATATACGGATGAATGGCAGGGACAACATGACTTACATTGCCCATATCAATAGATCCATATGTGTCCTTTGCTTTTAAAACCTTTTTTACCCCTGTAGCAAGTAGGTTTTCTGTAAAAAGTTCGGATAGCGTTTGATTGGTTAGCATGTTGTCGTAACTAAGTTCATAGTTGGTAATTTCAACTGTTGCCCCTGTTACTAATGCCGCACCATGGGCAATATTTTTCACTTTCTGAACGACTTCATCTAGATAGCTACGGTTATTCGCACGTACATAAAATTGGGCAATTGCCTTATCGGGAACGATATTTGCAGCAACTCCCCCTTCTTTAATAATCCCATGAATTCGTACATCGGATGTCACATGCTGACGAAGGGCATTAATACCGTTAAAGAGCTGAATCACTGCATCAAGAGCATTGATTCCTTTTTCAGGAGATGCAGCCGCATGGCTTGACTGACCTGAATATTCAAATTGAATCGCATCCATTGCCAAGGAATCTCCACTTTCATATGATTCGTCAGCTGGGTGCAAAATCATAGCCACATCAATATCATCAAAAATCCCTTGTTCAGCCATCGGAACCTTCGCTCCATTTGTTTCTTCAGCAGGAGTTCCAAGAACAACCACTCGTCCACCTATTTCATCAACCAATTTGCTCAACAACACGCCAGCACCTGCACTCATTGTTCCTATCATATTATGTCCGCATCCATGTCCTACTCCAGGTAGTGCATCATATTCGGATAGATAGGCAATCGTAGGTCCCTCTTTTTTACTGTCGTATACCGCTTTAAAGGAAGTCGACCGCCCGACAATTCCTGTTTCCACTGCGAAATGATGCTCCTTTAGAAACGTAACTAGTTTTTCCATAGATTTATATTCTTGATCACCTAGCTCAGGGTCGTGGTAAATGGAATCGCTCATTTCCCATAGCTTGTTTTGTATCGTCTCTAAATATTGTTTTAATTGATTGTTCATTAGTAACACTCCTTTATATATGGAAAGAGGTATATTCATAAAATTACATAGCATTAAATATTTATTCAACATTTTTACTATTTTTCTAATATAATATATGTCGCTCCGAAATTCCAGCATATTTATTAGATAATATTATTAAATATACAAAATAACCTCTTTCCTTAAAGGAAAGAGGTTATTTGATTCGTATTATTACCAAAGAAAATCGAATAAACTACCTTTAAAAAGGTTTGTATCTATATTACATGTTGCTGCATCAATTCCATATTGCCAACCATACAATAGTGAACCTTCAGGAGCCTCTGCAGCATTTGCTGGTGCATTTGCTTGAGTGGTAACGTCTACATGAGGATAGGCCGTCCACAGAATTACCTTATTTTGAATCTCTTGATTTTCGTTTATAGAAACTTGGTATGCCTCAACTAAAGCACTACCCGGAGAGAATACACCATAAATACCTGGCTCATAAGGAGAACCCATCATCGTATCAAACCAGCCTTGAATAAATGCAGAATCGACAGGATAATTTGGTTCAATATCTGCAAATATAGCTACACCCTCTGGCGCATTTAACTCCCCTGCCAGAGAGATCCCAATATTCGCTTGCTCTACCCCGTTTTCATATCCAGTTGCATTATTAAATTGATTATTGATCAGAAGGATTTTTACTCCATTTGCATGCAAATATTCTACTTCCTCTATTGTTAACCCACTAGAAACACCATCAATCGTCCCTAGATATCTCCCCCAAACAGTAGGCTTTCCGAAATTTTCATTTACACAGGCGTATAGCTCTTCTGTCGTATATGACGCAGAATCGACTCCCCAATAATCAGCGATTGGATCGATAATTGTGTTAGCTTTTTGATTTCCATCTTCATTATTTCCGTTTTCTACTGTAGTATTATCGGGTTGCTCGTTTGTACTGGCGGTTGTAGTTTGAGTTTCGTTATGACTAGTTTCATTTGAATCAGACTGAAAATAGAAGATTGGAAGCAATAATAAAACTAACGCACTAATGAAGATGAGCAAGAAATTCCCCCATTTCAAATGATTCACCCCCTTGACAACAGCCTATTCAAGTAGGAGAAAAACCGTTTGGGCGGAACTGAACTTTAGAAAAATCAAAAAGGGTATTCAAAGCACTTTGTTATGCTTTGAATACCCACCATTTTTACTAATACTTCAATTGATTGACTTTATAGATATCTCTTCGATGAACCAGTAGCTTAAGAATGGATGAGCTGGCATTTGGATCCACATGATTGCTTACCACTGGATTTACTCCAGTAACAATAGGGGTCTGCACCTCTTTTTTCAACCGGCAACGTATATTTTCAGATTTATATAGTCTATATTTATCTTTAATTGATTCCTCCGAACGAATGTCTGAACCGACCATGATGGTTTTCCAAGTCAGTTTTGACCAAATCATCCACCCCACTAAAAGGATAATAAGTAACCCAATTACAGAGAGTACTTCCACTTTAATCCCTCCCTTACGAGTGTTAAAGACTTCTTACCCATGAGAGGTCATAGGTTAAACCTAATTCTAGAAAGTGTACGAGCCTAAAAAAATGACCTCCACTTTATAAGTGAAGGTCATTTCCTCTTCAACATACGTCAGTTGAATTACATTTGTATAATTGCTTCTAAAGCAACTTTCATTCCTGCGTTCACTGCTTTACCAACTACCTCGTTATGAGGATTATACTCTTCTCTAAGTTCCGCATCTGCAAAGCCATCAATCGCTAAAATAGCTCCCGCTTTAATCCCTTTCAAAGAGGAGATGACAAAAAGAGCTGAGTTTTCCATTTCAACTGCGACAACTCCTGCTTTTTTATATAATTGATGAGGAAATTCGAGAACACCAGAATAAAACGCATCAAGAGTAAGCGTCATTCCTTCTTTCACCAATAGGTCTTTAACATTTGATGACGCTGCATTTGTTAATGCCTCTACAATGGTCCGATCAGCAATAGCTGGAAACCCAGGAGGAACAATTTGTTTCGTTAGCCCATCACAGCTTACAGCAGCCGTACTGATGACAAGACTGCCAGGCTGTACGTCTTTTTGATAAGAGCCAGCCGTCCCTACACGAATGATTGATTGGACACCACCCATGATCAACTCCTCAAAGCAGACGGCTGCTCCTGGTGCTCCTACTCCGTGACTAACCACAGCTACTTTTGTTCCTTTCCAGCTACCTGAAAAACTATGGTATTCACGGTTTTCACCTAATTTAGTTGGATTGTCCATTAATTCTGCAATGATTTTCGCACGTGCCTGATCTCCACATACAATGACTCGCTCTGGTAAACAATCAGACGCTAATTTAAGGTTTGGCAGAAAGTTAGTCAAAGTCTTTTCGCTCCCATTCATCCTCCGGAATAGGAAGGTCCTCTCCCGAAAATCGTTCCTCTTTAAAAGGGTCTCCATTAAGATGGAATCCATTTTGTTCCCAAAATCCAGGTTTATTCTCGTCAATAAACTCAATTCCTCTAATCCATTTCACACTCTTCCAAAAATATAGATGAGGGACAACAAGCCTTAATGGCCACCCGTGCTTATCCGTTAATGGCTCCCCTTCAAATGTATGGGCAAGAAGTACGTCGTCCTGTAACAAATCAGCCAATGCAATATTCGCTGTATAGTCATGGTCTGCATGAAGCATCACGTATTTGCTCTTAGGAGTGATGTCTATTGCCTTTAAGAAATCACTGAACTTTACTCCCGTAAATTGATTATCAAATCTAGACCAGCGAGTAACACAATGAATGTCAACGGTCACGGTTGTTTCAGGCATTTCTTTCATTTGATTATAGGTGAGTACGACCTCTTTATCTACCTCACCAAAGACCTTTAAATCCCATTTTTCCAAATCATAAACAGGAACGTCTCCTTCATGCAAAATCGGAAAACGTTCCGTTAACGCTTGTCCTGGCGGAAGCCGTTTCGCATGCTTGGGATCGGCTACTGGTACTCTTGTTCGTTTAATTCTGTCTGCTTTATTTAAGCTCATGTGTTTCACTCCTGTTCTTATCTAGAGCTTTGCTGTCCTGATGCTTGTGATTCTAAGCCACGATCCTTTAAAAAGAACATTGCGATAATCGTAATCACGTATGGAAGCATGGACGTGAATTGCGTAGGCATAGAAAACCCTTGTAGCCTGATACTCATCGCATCCATCAGACCAAACAATAAGCTCGAACCAATCATGCCAATCGGATGTGACTGACCAAGCATCATCGCTACTAACGCGATAAATCCTCTTCCAGCCGTCATTCCCTCAGTAAACATGGTAACTTGACCAAGTGATAGCTGGGCACCTGCAAGACCGCATAAAACTCCACTTGCCACAATTGCTCCATACTGAAGAGCGGTAACCTTTAATCCTAAGCTTCTTGCCGCTGCTTCATTTTTTCCGACTGCTAAAATACGGAACCCAACGACGGTTTTAAACAAGAAAATATATAATAGTATCGCTGCAATAAAGGCAGTATACACAAGTGGCGAGTGACCTGATAGAAGCTTTCCAATCACAGGAATATTTTCAATAAGTGGAAGGTCCCACTTCGGAAGTCCATTCATGTCCTTATCATAAAAGGCTCCTTTTACTTGAAAAATGGCTCGGAGGCCAAAAGTAGTTAATCCTAAAACAAGAAAGTTTATAGCAATACCGGCTACAATCGGATTAGCTTTAAACTTGATCGTCGCTAGTCCAAATAATAAAGAGACTAGAACACCACCGAAGGCACCGGTTAAAACAGCTACTATCACACTTCCACTATAATAGTTACCAACGATTGCGGAAAAGGCACCTGCTAGAATTAAGCCCTCAAGACCCACATTAAAGATTCCGACTCGAGCACATAATGCTCCTCCTAAGGCAGCCAATAGAATAGGGCTAACCATACGGATAGCAGAAGCAAAAAGGGAATAATCAAACAGCTCCATTCACGTCACCCGCTTTCTTTTTAACTTTCCACCAGCTTAAGGTGAATTTTGCAGTAACGAATAAAATAAGAACACCTTGAATGACACTAGCAATTTCCAAAGGTACTTCTGTGTTTCGTTCCATCCCCATCGCACCCGTTTGTAAGGCTGCCAGTAAAATCGCAGCTACTGCTGTACCTAATGGATTGGAGTTGGCTAACAGTGCTGCCATTAAACCTGTCCATGCATAGCCCGGTACGGTTAGGGCTCCCTCTACATATCGATACTGAGATCCGAGAACCTCAACTGTTCCAGCTAACCCAGCAATCCCTCCGCTAAAAAACATGCTAAAGAGGAGAACCTTCTGTTTATTAATACCGCCGTATTCAGCAAAGAAAGGGTTCTTCCCGAGCATTCTCACTTCATATCCAGAAGAAGTAAATTGGAGAACCACATATAAGATGACCGCACCAATAACGGCTATTACAAACCCCATATGCACGCTCATTCCAGAAAACAGTTTAGGAAGCCAAACTGCTTGATCAATCATAGGCGTCTGAGCTAGGGCAGCAGAGCCTGACTTATCCTGGAAAGGTTCCGCCACCAAGTAACCTGCGAACAAGACAGCGACATAGTTTAAAAGAAGGGTAGAAATCAATAGCTGTACTTTGTATTTCACTTCCATCCAACCGGCTAACAATGACCATAATCCCCCAGCTATAAAGCCTGCCAGAAACGCCGAAAGCAATTTAACGATCCCAGAACCTGGTACATAAAGGGCTGCAAGCGCCGCGCACACGGCCCCTAATACCATCTGACCTTCTGCCCCCATATTAAACACACCTGCTCGAAAGGCGAGAGCTAATCCCAACCCTATCAATATGATAGGAGTAGCCCGAGCAAGAGTAGCTGTTAGGAAGTAGAAGTTTCCAAACGCTCCATCCCACATGACTTTGTACGTATCGAAAATAGACTCTCCAATAAGAGCTATGGCAAGTGCTCCGGTTAACAGTCCAATCAGGACCGCAATCATTGGTTGGAATAAAGGCTTAAGCAGTTGTTGTATTTTTCTCTGAAGATTCATCTTCTTTTCCTCCTGCCATAAGTACACTCAGACGTTCTTCTGTTGCATCTTTTCTTTCAAGAACATCAACGATTTTCCCTTCAAACATGACCGCAATTCTGTCTGATAGTAATAGAATTTCCGATAGCTCCGAAGAGACAAGTAAAATTCCATCCCCACGGTTACGCTTTTCAAGGATTGCCTCATGGATATATTCCATGGCACCAATATCGACACCACGAGTTGGTTCAGCTGCAATGAGAAAATTGGTTTCAAATCCAAGTTCACGTGCAACAATTAATTTTTGAAGGTTTCCGCCAGAAAGGTTCCCTGACTTGTCATCTACCGATTTAACCTTTATCTCGAAGCGGTCAATCCAACCTTTTACAACCTCTCGAAACGAGCTTTTCAAAATAAAGGAATACTTGTTAAAGGCTTTTTTATTGTAATATCCCATTACACCGGTTTCTTCAATCGTAGCATCCTTCGCAGCTCCCCATAAAAAGCGATCCTCTGGTATATGAGCGAGCCCCTCATTTCTTCTAAATGCTACAGATTTACCAACTAGATGGGTATCACCTAAACGTATGTCCCCTTGATCAACCGATGTTAATCCCGAAATCGCTTGAATCAACTCAGATTGGCCGTTGCCTGATACTCCCGCAATTCCTACTATTTCCCCGCGATGAACCGTTAAAGAAAGCTGATCCAATATAGGTTTTGAACCTTTCCCTTTTATCGAAATCTCTTCTAGTTCTAGCAAGGGCTCTCCATTTAGTTGATTACGCTCTGAAAGCTGTTGGAGCTCTCGTCCTACCATCATCGTAGCCAGTTGATCAATCGAAGTGTCCACCTTTTTTACATTCCCTGTTACACGTCCATTTCGTAACACTGTCACATGATCGGCTACTTTCATGACTTCTGGTAACTTATGAGTGATAAGAATGATACTTTTTCCTTGATCCGCTAGAAAGCGAATCGTTTTTAATAGCTCATCCACTTCAAAAGGGGTTAACACAGCTGTCGGCTCATCAAGAATAATAATTTCCGCACCCTGATATAGCACTTTTAAAATTTCAATCCGTTGCTGTTCTCCTACTGAACAATCTCCAGCTTTTTTACTAGGATTCACTTGAATCTTATATTGATCACTCAACTTTTGAACCTGTTCCGCTGCCATTTTTCTATTAAAGAATCCATTCTTGATGGGTTCATGCCCAATCACAATATTTTCGGTAACAGTAAAATCACTAAATAACATAAAATGCTGATGAACCATTCCTATTCCTTGTTCGATCGCATCTTGAGGTCCATAAAATTGGGCTTGTTTGCCATTTAGCTTAATTTCTCCACTCGTTGGCTGTTCTAACCCATAAAGCATCCTCATGAGCGTTGTTTTACCAGCACCATTTTCACCAACAATCGCAAGAACTTCTCCTTTTTTTAATTGAATGGAGATGCCGTCATTCGCAAGGAAATCGCCATATTTCTTGGTCATTTCCTTCATCTCTAAGCGATAAGTCATTGTTTTCCCCCCTGTAAAAATGGAAACCGACTACAATCTGCAGTCGGTTTGATTTTTTCAGTTTACTCACTTAATGGATTTTCAATCACTTTACTACCTGCAATGATCTCATCATAAAGTGCTTTTACTTGATCAATAGCTTCCTGACCAACAAAAGAATGTAGTGGTGTGTTGCTTTCATGTGTCACATATGTTAAGCCAACACCTTTTTCCTTTAGACCATACTCAACCACTCCAGGTTCAAAGCTACCATTTGCATAAGCTTTTACCGTTTCATAAGCTGCTGCATCCGTACCTTTAAGCTGGGAAAGAACGACATGCTCAGGATCTACTTCTGTACGATCAATATCTTGACCTGATGTGAAGAAACCTTGCTCCTTTGCTGCTTCAAATACTCCTAAATCACCAACTGCTGAAGCACCAGCAACAAAATCCGCCCCTTTCGAAGCTTGAAGCAACGCTAATTCCTTAGCTTTAGCAGGATCTGAGAAGCTTCCCACATAGTTTACTAGGAACTCAGCGTCTTGATTCGTTTCCTTAAGACCTTGTTCAAATGCTACCGTCCACTTTTTCATTAATGGAATATCCATTGCAACTACCATACCAACTTTGTCCGTCTTCGTTGAAAGTCCTGCAGCAGCTCCTAAAAGATAAGCCGCTTCGTGTTCACGGAAGTTAACACTTTGAACATTAGGTAAATCTACTACTGTATCAATAATCGCAAATTGACGATCTGGATTTTCTGCTGCTACCTTTTTAAGGGCATCTTCTGATTCAAAAGAAGACGTAATAATTAGGTCATAACCTTCAGCAACCGCTACACGAAGATTTTCTTCAATAGCCGAATGATCAGTTGATTCAATCGTCTTTAACTCCACTCCAAATTCCTCAGCCGCTTGTTTCGCCCCTTCATCCATTTGCTGGAAGAAAGGATTCACACCCATTTTTTCAGGTAGTACTAAGGCAATCTTTTTCTTTTCTTCATTTGTTGAACTACTATTATTCTCTGATTCTTCAGCTCCACCACAACCTGCAACTAGTAGAATCAATCCTAAGATCAATACGGAAAATAACTTTTTCATGACGTTCCCCCTATGTGTGTTTTCATTATATGCATGTTTAATACCTGATTAATAATCTACCAAATTACATATGAAATAACAATACAAATATCGAACATTTTATTATTTTTTTATTCAAATGTTCGTGTTTTATCCATATATTTAATTTTCAGACAGTTTTTAACAATAAAAAAATACCTTTATGAATGTGTCTTTTTCTATCATAAAGGTGTTCTTTTATTGATCTATTTTTTAAAACCTAACTTTTCAACATACAACATCTTCTCAATTTCATCTACAGGAACCGGTCTACTAAAATGATACCCTTGCATCATATGACACTTCATTTTTTCTAGTATTTCCTTTTGTTTTTGCGTTTCTACCCCTTCAGCAATCACGTCTACCTTCAACCGTTTTCCTAATGCAATAATGGTTTGAATAATGGCCTTATATGCTGCATGGTGTTCCATTTCGACTAGAAACTCTCTAGGAATCTTTAACTCTGTAATTGGTAATTTCGGAAGATAGGAGAGAGAAGAATAACCTGTACCAAAATCATCAATGGATAGATTAACACCTAACATTCTAATAGCTTCCAGTTTTTTTAAAGTTTCATTCATATTACTCATTGCCACTGCCTCAGTGATCTCGATATTGAGAAGATCTGGCCTAAGTTTTGTTTCTTCTAAAACACGCTTAATGGTTTCAATCAGTTGCGCTGATTGAAATTGCTTCGGAGAAATATTGACTGAAATCCTTAATTGCTCTCCCCATAGCTTTCCTTGTTTACAAGTTTCTCTCAGAATCCATTCTCCAATAGAGATGATTAGATCTGTATCTTCTGCAATTGAAATAAAATCACCGGGGTATAATAATCCAAATGTAGGATGCTGCCAACGAATAAGTGCTTCTACACCGTACATTCGATTTTCTTCAGTATCAAATTGTGGCTGGTAGTGTAAAACTAGTTCATTGTTATGAACAGCTTTACTAAGGTCACTTCCTAATACAAACGTGTTTCTTGAGTCTTCTTCCATTTTCGGTTCAAAGATTCTGAATTGATTTCTTCCATTGTTTTTAGCTTTATACATAGCTAAGTCTGCTTTTTTCATAAGAGAAATAGCCGTTTCTGAATTCCCAGGCTCGAAAATGGAAATCCCTATACTAGGTGTAGCTAAAAATTCATAGTTTCTTATCGAATATGGCTCACTTAATGCACGACAAACAGACTCCGCCAGTGTAATAACATGATCCCGATCTACAATATGATTAAATAGTAGCGTGAATTCATCGCCACCTTGTCTTGCTATTATTGCTTGATCACCAACACAATTCGAAAGACGCTTAGCCATATCTACAAGTAACTCATCTCCTGCATCATGACCAAGTGTATCATTTATATTTTTAAACCGGTCTAAATCAATATACATAACGGCTAACATATTATTATCTGTAGTACCGTCTTTGATTTCTGCATCTAACACGCTCTCAAACAAAGCTCTGTTAGGCAACCCTGTTAACAAATCATGATACGCCATATAATTAATCCTATCTATACTTTCCTTTACTTCCGTAATATCTTTCCCAACTCCATAAATTCCTTCAATCTTACCATTAACTACAATTGGTACAAGGGTAATGACTACAGAATAAGCACTTCCATTCTTACTGTTTAAAGTTACTTCGAACACCTGTGGTTCTTCTTCTATCTTTGAAAAATGAGTGGCAACTCGATCAAGGTCTCTCGGATTGATAAACAAATAAAATGATTTTCCAATTAGCTGAACGGTTTCCATTCCAACTAATTGTGCACAAGAGGCATTTGCACTTTGAAAGGTTCCATTCAAGCGAAGGGAGAACACTGCATCTGGATGATATTTAAAAAGAGACAGATATCGTTCTGTACTAAGTAGTAAATCTTTATTATTTTTGTCATATTTCAAAAGTAAACGGTTGTTTTCCACCAAGATAAATACTAGTCGAACAATGATTAGAAAAATGATAAACGTTGTACTTAACGTGAATAGAGTAAAATTAATTCCTTCTATTTTATAAAAAATGAGTAAAAGTGCCATTAGGAACGTATATAAAATAATTAATCTCCATAACCCCACTTTTGAAGGACTATCTGTATCCGATTGCTGTTTATTAACTGGTTTCATATAAAAACTAGAAAATCCGACTAGTAATAGAGCTAGAGTAAATAATGGATCAAGTAAGGTACCTGTCTCATATTTTTCTCTTAGTGTTAAATATACGTATCCAGAATCAGCAAATACTTGAAAAACTAGTCCAACCAAAATATAAAATAACGCATTTCTTTTACCAAAATCATCTGAATCAAAATATAATATCAGTGCACTAAATAATAAAATTAAGTCCCCAATTGGGTATCCAAGGGAAACTATTAGGTAGGCTCCTGTGATCTCTGGGTTCACAATTAAGCTTTTCATAATGAAATGATAGCTGAGTGTGGTAGCGGATATCATAACAATAAGTACTTCAAATATCCAGCGCATTAACCGATGAATTGTTTTTACCTGGTAAAAGTAATAACCTAATGCAATTAAATAAAACATAATTTGAAGCATGTAAAAGATATCAGGTGAACCAGGATAAGGAACATTAACAAACAAGTAGCTCTCATAATACATCCACAATATTTCTGCTATGAAGTAGCTAAACGTTCCAAGAGAAAGAAATAACGAAAAATAATCTCTTTTTCCATCACTTTTTAAGAATCCAGATAACAACCACATACTGGAAATTAGTGGTCCAATTGTAGAAATGATATTTCTCATTACTACTGTCAAGCGAACACTAGGATCTCCGAACAAGACGACAAAATAGTACAAAAGTATGTAAACAAAAATGAAAACGCCAATAGATTTCTGATGCTTCACCATGATCTGTCACTCCTCTAGGCGTATAGTCCTGTCTTTCATTATACTCTTAACAGAAGTTCAGTAGTAGGCTACCTTTTTAGATTTTTCAAGCATTTTGTGAGAAATATTTACCAATAAAAAATTCACTTCAAAGAATCAGGAGATTTATGGTTAATCATAAATTTGGGTAGACTGTAGGTATATGAATAAGTGTGGTGAACTCATTGTCTGTCATTTTCGATTTTCTTCTGTATTCCGTTTCTATGGATCAAGTCATAGAGGCGGAGAAAGAGTTTTATGAAACTCTTCGCGAGTATTGGCGGGATCATAACTACTTAACCTTTAACTGGTGGTTGCTCGTTTTTTTAAGTATTTTATCGCCTATTGTATGGTGGAAAACGATTGATACAAAAAGAATTACTGAAATTACTGCTTTTGGGTTGTTTTATGGTATTACGGCAATTATCCTAGATTCCATTGGCAGCAGCGCGCTTGTTTGGGTATATCCAGTTCGGCTTACCCCTTACTTGTACCCACAATACTACCCTTATGATGTAGGGGTTGTAATCGTCCCGTTTATGTATTTGTATCAAAGGTGGGGAAATCACTTTAAACCGTTCCTCATATCAACGGGAATCCTTTCTGCCTTTCTTGCTTTTGTTGCAGAACCCTTTATGGAGTGGTTACATATTTACAAAGAATTAACATGGAAGCATATTTATTCTTTTCCTATCTATTGGCTACTAGGGCTTATTTGTTGGATCATTTTAAAACGATTCAAAAAACTTGAAAGCAAACCATAACAAATCCCCCCTTAACAAGGAGGGATTTGTTATATATCTTATCATGAATTACCCGATAATAATTTCCTTAACTCATCTTACAATTCCTTTGTCATAAAGACACTATTTGGATCTTCTTTGTAATCAGCAAACGGCTCACAATACGTAAACCCAAACTTGGTATACAATGTTTTGGCGGCTTCAAACGCCTCCATTGACCCTGTTTCTAAACTTATTCTTTTATAACCACGGCGCTTTGCTTCTTCAACCAGATGCTCAAGTAACTGCTTCGCTACCCCTTTTCTCAAATGTTTGGGTGATGTTTTCATTGACTTCACTTCCCCATGATGAGGATTAAGCTCTTTCAGTGCTGCACAACCAAGCAACTCCGTACCTTCCCATGCACTCCAAAACGTTATATCTGGTTTTCTTAATTTTTCTAAATCAAGCGCATGAATGCTTTCTGGTGGAGAATGTAATGTCATGCTGTGTAGATGATCACCTATTAACTCAGCAATCTCCGAACCTCTTAAATCATCTAGTCTAATATCCATCACACTCACTCCTTATCATTTGTTATTTTTCTCCATTATCAACATTAAAACATAATACGGATCCTAGTTTAAGATATAATTCCAGTTTTTTTATATATCTTTTTATAAATTAGAAACAAAAAAAAGCTACCTAATAGGCAGCTAATCATTTATAAATAATGTCATCTCTAAGCGATGCTACTTTTGTTAAAGCCGTATCGATGTCTGCTTCGCTAACACCAAAATGAGCAAGCGCATCGTGGAGATGCTTTGCAATCGCATCAAAATGAGCTGGTTGCAAATTCATCCCTTCATGGGCTTTTGCCATTGATGATCCCGAATATTGATTTGGACCACCTAAAGCAAAGCTAATAAATTTAGTTTGATGGCGACGCTGTTTTTCCATATCGGTGCCCTTAAAAAAATGATTAACAGAATCATCTTTAAGAACTAACTCAGAATAAAAATAGTCTACTACCTTTGCAATTGCCTCTTCTCCGCCAACTTTTTCGTAAAGTGTTTGTTCCATGGTTATCCTCCTTTATATTCCAACAGAGGTATTTTTCACAGTTTTTTATAAATTATTCATCCTAGTTATTTCTGAGTTTGTAGCGCCAGTTTAATTCCTAAACCGATATACACTAAGCCAACCACTTTTCC